>DATCRS010000506.1:0-5295 GCA_036568845.1 Devosia sp.
TCCCCGACTGGCGCGTGCCCGGCAATGCCGGCTCGTTCTTTCATAATCCGGTGGTGCCGGCCGAAACCGCCGACCGCATCCCCGGCGTGCCGCGCTACCCGCAACCCGACGGCAGCGTGAAGCTCTCGGCCGCCTGGCTCATCGATTCCTGCGGCCTCAAAGGCGCGCGCGAAGGCCATGCCGGCATCTACGAGAAGCACGCGCTCATCATCGTCAACCACGGCGGCGCCACCTATGCCGACGTCTCCCGCCTCGCGTCCCGCGTGAAAGATACCGTGCGCGAGCGCTACGGCATCTCGCTCACCCAGGAACCGCTGGAACTCTAGCCCGCTGGCTGCTGCCTTGCCGTCGCGCTGAGCGTCGCCGTCAGCGACCACGCCGCAACGACGCTGGTGACGACACAGATACCGACCAAGAGCTGCGTGGTTGAAACCTGCAGCGCATTGAACAGCAGCACCGCGACACCGGCCAGCATCATCGCGAGGCCGTTGAGGGTGTGGTTGATGCCGATGAATCTCGCCCGTTCACCAGCCGGGGCGAGGACCTGCAGCGCCGTCGTCAGCGGCACGAGATAAAAGCCCGTCCCGATCGAGATGACGAAGAGATCGACCGCCAGCCGCACGAGCCCGGCCTGACCCGTCAGCGGCGACGCCAGGCCCACGTCTACCGCCAGCAACGCAATCGCCACGAAGACAGCGAGCAGGATGGCCGGATGCGCCGCGCTCATCCGCAGGAACCGTGCTCCGAGGGCACCGACCACCACGCCGACCGTGGTGACGATGAAGAGCAGGCTGAGCGCCTCGCTGGGCCGGTCCGTCAGGTTCGCCACCAACAGTGGCAGGATCGTCGTATTGAGCGCGCCCTGGAACCAGAACCAGCTGCAGCCCAGCACCGGCACCGCGACGGCCGGCAGTAACTTCAGCCGCTCGAACACGCGAAGGTGGTCCTGCCACAAGGTGCCGTGGCTCTCAGCGGGCGCGGCTTCCCCGTCATCGCGAATGCCGCGGCTTACCAGCCAGCCCAGCACGGCCACCCCGCATCCGAGCGCGGCAAGATAGGGCAGGGCGTCCATCATCAAGCTGCCGACAATGAGACCGACGAGGATGGCCACGGTGTTGGTGGCGCTCATCCAGGAATTAGCGCGCATCAGCGACTCGCGCGCAACGATCTCGGGCAGGATGCCGAATTTGGCTGGCCCCAGCAGTGTCGTGGCAATGCCGGTGAACAGCAGCACCGTCAGCAAGAGAGGCAGGTTGGTGGTCAGGAGGCCCAGCGCCCCGAGCCCATAGAGCGGAATCTCCACTGCCTTGATCCAGCGGATCAGCGCCGCCTTGGGCCGGATGTCCGCCAGCCGTCCCGCCAGGATGGAAAACAGGAAGAACGGTGCCGTGACGAGGATCGTCGAGATCCCCACAACCGTCTCGGTCGACCAGCCGAATGCACTAAGGCCTCGGAACGTCGCCAAGGCCAGCAGCGCCGAGCGTAGAGCGTTCTGGTTGAATGCCGTGAGTGCCTGTGCCAGCAACAAAGCGCCGAAAAGCCGACCTTGCGGCGGCCGCCAATTCGAAGGCGTTGCCAACCCTGTCCCCCTGTGGTTCTTTCCCCGCCGCGACTTTTGCCACGAAATTTTGCGTCGCCCAAGGTCGGTGGTATGGGGAAAGAATGGAACTGGCGCCCGGAGCTAGGGCGCTGGAGTCTCGACGAGTTCGGGCTGCCGGGGCGGCCCGCCTTCGTGGATATTTCCACCACGCTGGTAGAGCGTAGCCAGGCCTATGAGTTCTGGCGCGAGATCGCCTTCACCGATTTCGAGGCCGATCCCGGCCATAAGGCCGCGCGCGACGTGTTCCGCGCCAGGGCCAAGGGCCTGACCTGGGACGGTGCCGATTTCTTCTACACCAACTCCGACGCCGTTTCCGGTTACCGCGACCGTCGCCAGGCCGAACGCGACGGTCTCGACAGCATCAGCGTCGGCCTCGTCCTGCGCGGTACCCGCAAGGCCGCCTTGCCGGGCGATACCGAGATGATTTCCGAACCCGGCGACTTCTTCGTCTATGACGGCCGCCAGCCGAGCAGCGTCGCCTGGAGCAGCCATGAGGCGGTGTTCCTCGTCGTCCGCCGCGCCGAGCTGCGCTCGGCACTCAATGGCCGCGAACTCGACGCCGCCGAGTTGCAGGCGCAGCTGAGCCGGTCGCCGCTCCAGCACATGCTGCGTGACCAGCTCCGGCTCACCGCTCGGCACATGCAAAAGCTCGATGCTGCGGGGCAGACGCTTCTGCTCCAGCAGGCCAAGCAGTCGACCTTCCTGGCGCTGACCGGACCGGAAGACGCTGGACCCGGCGCCGAGTCGACCCTCTTTCAGGCCGCCATCAACTACATCCAGCACCGGATGTCCGACCCCAATCTTTCGGCCGACCAGATCTGCCGCGCGCTGCGCTGCTCGCGCGCCACGCTCTATCGCGCCTTCGCCACCAGCGGCGCCGGCATTGCCGAGACGATTCGCGATCTCCGGCTCGACGGGCTGCGGCGCGATCTCGAAATGGGCGAGACCGATCGGCCCGTCGCCGATGTCGCCGTCGGCTACGGCCTCTACGACACCGCAAACCTCTCGCGGCAGTTCCGCCGCCGCTTCGGCATCACGCCCTCGGAAATCCAGAACCGCCGCCGCCGCTGACGGCCTGCCCTGCGGCAAAACTGCAACATCTGTGGATCGAGGCGCGCGTGTGAGACGCGGTGATTGTTCGTGAGACGCAGGGACTTGGTGCTCGTCCCCCGCATTTCCTAGCTTGGCCTCGGTTTTGGGCACCTCCGGCGAGGCGCCTGGTTATCGGATCGAACTTGCGGGGCAACTCCATGAAGCGTCTTCTCACCTCAACCCTTGCAGCGCTGGCGATGATCGGCGCCGCCCAGGCCGCCGACCTCATCATCGAGCAGCCGGCAGTGCCGGCTGCCGACAGCCCCGCCTACTGGGACGGCTTCTACGCCGGCGTCGTCGGCGGCTTCGGCTCCGGCCGTGTCGACTACACCGATATTGGCGCCATCGTCGCTGCGGACCCCGCCATCTCCGGCGGCATGATCGGCGCGACCCTCGGCTACAACACCCAATTCGACAACATTGTGCTCGGCATCGAGGGTGATCTCTCCTGGGCCAACCTCAACGGCTCGCTGTCGAATGGCGCAGGCGTGACCTTCCAGAGCAATGTCGGCTGGGTCGGTACGCTGCGCGGCCGCATCGGCGTCGATCTTGACCCGGTGCTGCTCTACGCCACGGCCGGTCTCGCTGCCGGCAGCCTCACCACCACGCTGGATGTGCCCGGCGCGACCGCCTATACCGCGACCCATGTCGGCTTCGCCGTCGGTGCCGGTGTCGAGGCGATGGTGACGGACGACATCTCGGTGAAGGCCGAGTACCTCTATCTCGACCTCGGCACGCGCGACATTCCGACCGGCTCGCTCTTCGCCGGCTCGACTGCCAACACCGCCCACCCCACCGCCCATACCTTCCGCGTCGGCGCCAATTTCCACTTCTGAGGGGCTCGGTTCGTTCCGCAGAAGTCAGTCGGGAGCCCCCGTCGCAAGACGGGGGCTTTCGTCTTATTGCCTCGGCTTGGTCACGCAGATCGCGTAGCGGTCCTGCACCATGCGCTCGAGTCCGCGCAGCGGCGGCATCTTCAGCGCCTGCGCGAGCCGGATGTCGAAGAGGTTCCGGTCGACCACCGGGTCGACGAAGCCGACGCCGAGCAGCAGCTCCACCACGGCCGAGGCCGGCATCTCGTCGGAGAAATAGACCCGCGACCGGATCGACTGGTGCCGCGCCATCATCGCCGGGTCCATGTGGCGATGCGGCTTGCCGGTCAGCTTTTCGATCGCGGCATTGAGCTTTCCTGCCCAGCTCTTGCGGCCCATATTGCCGTCGACGATTAGCGCCTTGCCACCCGGCTTCAACACCGCGAACCACTCGGCGAAGGCGGCCTTGGGGTCGACCAGCGTCCAGACCAGGTGCCGGTTGATGATGACGTCATAGTGCTCGCGCGGCTCCATCGTGTTCTCCGCGTCGCGCATGATGAAGCGGATGTCGGTGCCGCGTTTCTGCGCCTTGTCGCGGGCCTGCTGCAGCATCGCCTCGGACCAATCCGCGCCGGTGACCCTGAAGCCGAGGTCGTTCATCAGGTGCGAGATGACCCCCGTGCCGCTGGCGAGATCGAGCGCCTGCCGCCCCGCGCCGTCGCCCAGATGCTTGCGGATCAGCCGATGCCAGCCATGGCGCTCCGCCTCCGAAAAAATCTCGTGTCCGACACTGAGGTCGAACGTCGCGGCCCGTTCCGACCAGAACTCGCGGATTTCGTCGCGGATAGAATAGTTTGCCCCAGCCTCGCTCATCGAAAAACCTCGTCCTTTCGCTAGTACCTTGGAATCGTTGTAAAAGATAATTGTTGATTCCAACGGTCATGTTTTATATCGCGGCGACGTAGCACTCTTTCCGCGAGATGAAAATGAATTTGATGCGCGCTCTTTCGGTGCCCGCCTTTGTCCTCGCTGCGCTCCTTGCGGCGCCGGGCGCCTACGCCCAGGCCTTCACCATCACCGACGTCGCGGGCCGTGAGGTGAGCTTTGAAAAACCGGTCGAGCGCGTCATCCTGGGCGAAGGCCGGATGATCTACAGCGTGGCGCCGGTGACCGGCGGCGACCCGTTCGAGAAGATCGTCGGCTGGCGTAACGACCTCTGGACCACCGACGTCGCCAATTTCGAGGCCTATGCCGCGCTGTTCCCCAAGGTGAAGGAGCTGCCCTTCCTCGGCAATCTCACCGACGGCACCCTGCAGACCGAGACGGTCGTGACGCTCGACCCCGACGTCCTGCTGCTCCCTATCGGCAACAAGACCGCCGCCGAAGAGGTGAAGCTCGAGGAGATGCTCGATGGCATTGGGGTCAAGATCGTCTATATCGACTTCCGCGAGCACATCCTCGAAAACACCGAGCCGAGCCTTGCCATTCTCGGCAAGCTCTTCGGCGAGGAAGAACGCGCTGCCGAGATCGCCAAATTCTGGCGCACCGAGCTCGCTCGCGTCACCGACGTCATCGCGGCCAACAAGCCCGAGCGGCCCAGCGTCTTCATGTACCGTGCGGCCGGTCTCGTCGAATGCTGCGGCACCTTCGGACCCGACAATTTCGGCCTCATGGTCGAGCTCGCGGGCGGCCACAATCTCGGCTCGGATTTCCTCCCCGGCTATACCGGCTCGATCAACCCCGAGCAGGTGATCGCCTCGAACCCGGATATTATCGTCGCGACCGGCTCGG
>DATCRS010000507.1:0-2554 GCA_036568845.1 Devosia sp.
GGCGCGGCAGGGCGGCGGGCTGAAAGGCCATGCGCTTGGCGACATCGGCGGCGAAACGGTCGGCTTGGCGTTCGGCCTCGCGCGAAAAACTCGAATCGATGAGAGCGGCGCCGACCGCGCCGGCGACCGAGATGCCGGTCATGTCGCCGAGGACGAAGCCGATGAGAAGGCCGGTGGCCGAGGTGGCGATCAGCTGTTCCATGCCGTGGCGATGCACGACGTGGCCGAGCTCGTGGGCGAGAACGCCGGCAAACTCGTCGGCGGACTGGGTCTCCTTGAGCAGCGCGGAGAAATAGTAGCTATGGCCGCCGGGCAGCGCGAAGGCGTTGGGGATGGAGGTGCGGACGACCTTCACGTCGGGCACGAAAGGCGAGCCGGTGCCGGCTATCGCTTCGGCGGCAAAGCGGGCGATGGCGCGGTTGGCGAGGCTGTTCGGATCGGGATCGCAGATCTCGAAGCCACCGTCCTCCTTCAGCGCGGCCTCGATCTGGGCAACGGCGGCGTTGCCAAGCTGGATCTCCCATTCGGGCGGCACGACATGAACGATGCGCGAGGCGAGCAGCGGCACGCCCACGATGTAGGCGATGACGGCCGAAGCAAGCGCGGCGGTGGCGAGGCCCATGATGCGGAACTCGCGGCCGCGATGGGCGCGGTGCTTCTCTAGTACCGCCGGCAGCAGCGCCTCGGCCCGCTTGATGTCGCCCGCACCGGTGAAGACAAGGCGGGCACCATAAGGTCGCCCGGCGCAGCCGACGCGCAGTTCGGACCTGCGGCCGTGGACGGGAAAGACCTCGCTGGCGGGCCAGGCGTCGAGCAGCTCACCGGATTCGGCGTCGGTGATTTCGACGACGCCGCCGGCAACCTCGACGAGCACGGTGCGAACGGCCGAGATCTGGCCGTCATTGAACTGGGCAGCGACGGACATCAGTAGGCTCCCACATTGAGGGCGTCGGCAAGGCCTTCCCCGGCCAGCGACGGGTCCTCGGCAGTGGCGCGAACGGTGTGGAGGCTCTCGGGGTTGGTCACGACGGCCCCGCTGGCGACCGTCGCCCAGAAGCCGCGACCGAGGAAAAGCTCGGCGAAAAGGCCGAGCGCGCCGAGCAGCAGCAGGTAGGAGACGAGGAGGATCGAGACGTTGAGGACGCTGGTGCGGGCGATCCGAGCCAGATCGTCGGCACCGCCGCCGGTGCCGCCGCTGATGGCGTAGACGAAGCCGAGGATGAAGCCGCCGAAGATGATGAGCGCCAGCCCAGCGCAGAGGCCGTAGAGCAGACCCTGCCCCAGCAGCGTGCCGAGTTTTACCTTGACCTGCAAGCCGGCCTCACCGAGGCGGACGGCCGAGAACATGCGCGTGGCCTCGCGGGAGCGGAAGTAGAGCCAGGCGAGGACGTTGCCGGCCGACACGCCGAAGAGGACGAGGAGCGCCGTGGCACCGGGGTAGACGACGCCCTCGCCGCTGTGGAGGTCGCCGGGAACCAGCATGACGGCGACGACGAGGAGCACGGCGACAACCAGCCAGGCAAGGTAGTATGGGCCGGCGATGGTCTTCCAGGTGCCGGTCCAGGTGAACGGGCGGTCGCCATAGAAACTGTGGCGGTAGCGGTAGCGCCAGAGGCTCGAGGCCATGAAAGGATAGGCTAGTCCCAGGGTTACGAGCACCAGGAGCGACCAGAGGAAGCGGCGGAAGGCGTAGCCCAAGGCACTGCCTTTCTGGTCGAAGCGGATGCCGCGCCAGAGCGTGCGGGAGAGTCGGAAATCGCGGGCGCGGTAGATGGCGTAGCCCTGGGCGAACCAGAAAAGGACACCGATGACGGCATAGCCCCAGAGCACGACGTCGCTGGTCTGGGTGGAGAGATAGAAGAAGCCGCCATAAAGGGGGAGAAAGATGGCGACAGCGATGAGAAAGCCGATCAGCAGCTGCGTCGCAGAGCCAGTATATTCAAGGGGTTGGCCGTCGATAACGGTGTGCTGCCAATAGTAGCGGCGCTTCCAGGTGGTGACCCAGAAGCGGTAGATGCCCAGCGTCGGAAGCAGCAGCAGATAGCCGCGAAAGAGGAGCCCGAAGAGCTCGCCGCGGGTACCGGTAAAGTGCACCGGACCGGTCTTCGGCCGCATTTCGGTCACGGACATGAACACCCCCTGAACGGTCCTGTTCGAGCGTATGACGGGGTGAAGCTGAACAGAAGCTGAAGTTCTAGGGGTAAAGCCGCTGCCGCGACCAGCTGCCGTCCGCGCTGCGGGTGAAGCGGACGCGGTCGTGGAGGCGGTTGGCGCCGTCTTTCCAGAATTCCATCATCTGCGGCACCAGACGGAAGCCGGACCAGTTGCGGGGGCGGGCGACGGGTTCGTCCTCGCCGAAGCTCTTCTTCAGCGTCTCGACCCGCTCGAGCAGGGTGTAGCGGTTGGCGAGGGGGCGGGACTGCTTGCTGGCATGCGCGCCGATCTGGCTGACACGCGGGCGGGTGGCGAAGTAGGCATCCGCCTCGCCGTCGGAGACGACCTCGACCGAACCGCGCATGCGGATCTGGCGGCGCAGCGTCTTCCAGTGAAGCAC
>DATCRS010000508.1:0-6010 GCA_036568845.1 Devosia sp.
GCCCGCCCGTATGCGTCAGGTCTGCTCGGACGTGGTTACGCCTGCACGCTGGCGCGAGGCGCGCGGTCCACGACCTCAAGAGGGGCGTCGCCGTTGGCGAACTCCTCGACCATCTGCCGCGCCTCGTCGTCGGTGAACTGCACGGGCGGGCTCTTCATGAAGTAGGCGCTCGGGCCGATGATCGGGCCGCCGATCCCGCGGTCCTTCGCGAGCTTGGCGCAGCGCAGCGCGTCGATGATGACGCCGGCCGAGTTCGGCGAGTCCCAGACCTCGAGCTTCATCTCGGCATTGAGTGGCACGCCGCCGAAGGCCTCGCCCTCGACGCGGATGTGCGCCCACTTGCGGTCGGTGAGCCACGGCACGTGGTCGGAGGGACCGACATGGACGTCATTGGCGGGCAGCGGCACGTCGAGCTGGCTCGTCACCGCCTGGGTCTTGGAGATCTTCTTGGACTCCAGCCGCTCGCGTTCGAGCATGTTGAGGAAGTCGGTATTGCCGCCGAAATTGAGCTGATAGGTGCGGTCGAGCCGCACGCCACGCTCGCGGAAGAGATTGGCCAGCATGCGGTGGACGATGGTCGCCCCCACCTGACTCTTTATGTCGTCGCCCACGATCGGCAGGCCCTTGGCCGCAAAACGCTGCCCCCATTCGGGCTTCGAGGCCAGGAATACCGGGATGCAGTTGACGAAGGCAACGCCAGCCTCCAACGCCTGCCGGGCATAAAACTCGGCCGCCTCCTGCGATCCAACCGGGAGATAGCAAACCAGCACGTCGGTCCCGCTCCGTCGCAGGATCTCCGCTACATCGGCCACCGGTTCTTCGGACTCCTCGATCTCATCGCGGAGATACTGGCCGATGCCATCGAGTGTCGGGCCACGATGCACCGGCACGCCGGTCGCTTCGACATCGGCGAAGCGATGGGTGTTGTTTGTGCCGGCATAGATCGCTTCGGCAACATCGCGGCCGACCTTCGCCTTGGCCACGTCGAAGGCCGCCGAGATCTCGATGTCGGAAATGTGGTAGCCACCGAGATCGGCATGCATGAGGCCGGGTATGGGCTCGTTGCCGCTCGCATCGCGATAGTAGGTGAGCCCCTGCACCAGCGAGGACGCGCAGTTGCCCACACCCACGATTCCGACGCGAACCTTTCGAGTGGCCATCACGCGCCTCCCACGATCTCAGGTAAGTTCCCTGGTCTGAACCTAACCCTCCAAGGATGGTTCCATCGGAGCCTTTCGGCGGCACCGACGTTCCCGCGGCGGCAGGGAGGGTCATCGATGCTGGTCTATGGAGACGTCGAGACGACCCGCGACGCCGCGGTCTTCCGCGCTGAGATCGTCGCTGCCCTCGCTTCGCTCGCCACCCAGCCCCCGGGGCTGGACCGGCACTCAGCGCTCGTCACCGCCTTCCTCGATGCCGGCGACCTGGTCGGTGCCCTCATCGACCGCGACGCCCCGCACGAGCTCAGCACCGCTGCGACCACCGGCATGGCGGCGCTCACGGCGCTCGCCCGCGCCGTCGACCTTTCCTGGCGCTCGGATTTTGTAGCGCTCGATGATCTTCCGATCGATCTCCTGAACAGTCTTCCGGCCACCGGAACGATCCGCATCAAGCCGGCTGAAGGCTACGCATTTTACGGCCTCTATCCCGAAAGCTATGCCGAGACCGCTCGCCGCTCCGGCCTGCCGCCGGAGACGCGCGTCATCGGTATCCGCAGCATGGGGACGACGCTTGCAGCCATGGTCGCCGCGGGGCTCCATGCCGCTCCGCCGGTGACGGTCCGCCCCGTCGGCCACCCTTTCGACCGGCACCTCGAACCCGGTCCGGCGCTTGCCGATGCGATCCTGGCCGGCGATCCCCCCGCGTTCGCAATTGTCGATGAAGGTCCCGGCCTTTCCGGTAGCTCCTTTACGGCCGTCATGGACTGGCTCGCCGGCAACGGCATCCCGCCCGGACGTATCCATCTCTTCCCCAGCCACGCCAACGGCCCCGGTGCACAGGCCAGCGAGGCACGCCGCCGGCAATGGCAGGCTGCCCGCAAGCACCTCGTCAGCTTCGACGAGCTCATCGCACCTCGGCTCGAGCGCTGGGTCGCCGATCTCGTCGGCCCGCTCGATGCCCCGCTGAGCGATCTCTCCGGCGGCCAGTGGCAGGGACTTGCCGGCAGCACCGCGCCCGTCGCGCCCAGCTGGGAGAAACGCAAGTACCTGGCCGAGACCGGCGCCGGGCGCTGGCTGGTGAAATTTGCCGGCCTTGGTTCCATCGCCACGCGCAAGCTCGATCTCGCGACCAGGCTGCACGCCGCAGGCTTTGCCCCCGAGCCCGCCGGCCTTTGCTACGGTTTTCTCGTCGAGCGCTGGATCGCAGCCCCTTCCCTGGCCGATGCGCAGCTGCCCATGACGTCTTTGATGCCGCAACTCGCCGCCTATCCGGCGCTCCGCGCTACTCTAGCCGCGCCATCCGACGCCGGTGCCACGCCCGAAAGGCTCACCGAAATGGCAACCTACAACACGGCGCAGGCCCTTGGGGATGTTGCCGGCGCCGCCATGTCCCGCCGTCTCGCCAGGTCGCCGTCGGTACTCCGTCGCGTGTGGGTCGACGCACGCCTCCACCCTTGGGAATGGCTGATAGATGGCGACCGCCTCATCAAGACCGATGCCCTCGATCATGCTCTGGCGCACGATTTCATCGGCTGCCAGCCCATCGAATGGGACCTTGCCGGCGCCATCGTCGAGCACGGGCTGGCGGCCGAGGCGATGACGACCACGTTCGAAGCCGCCTCGGGACAGGCCGTGGACCGCAGCCTGCTGGATTTCATGACCTGCTGCTATCTCGCCTTCCAGCTCGGCGCCTGGACCATGGCAACCGGCCGCGATGCGCCAATCACCCGGCGCTACCGGGAGAGGCTCGCCGAAGAGCTCGGCGTCTGATCGAACATCACGAAGGCTTTGACGAACCCGTCCGGCCGGTCGCGCGTCGCGTTGAGCGCATCGTCGAGCTGCTCGAGCGCATAGCGATGCGTGTAGAGCGGCGTGGGATCGAGCCAGCCCATGGTCACCGCGCGCACTGCGTCGCGTATGCCCTGGACGTAGACCGCCGGATCGCGCTCGTGCGCGTTGATCACATCGAGGCCGCGCCAGTTCCACATCTGCATGTTGACCTGCCGCGGCCCGTCCTGGTGGTAGCCCGCGATGATGAGCCGGCCCCGCTCGCGCGTCAGCTCGGCGGCGAGATCCAGCGGCCACTGCTTGCCCACCGCCTCGATGACCCGGTCGCACATCGTCCCGCCGGTGAGTTCCTTCACCCGCGCGATGATCTGCCAGTGATCGTCCATGGGGATGGTCTCGGCCGCACCCATCATCTTCGCCAGCTCGAGCGAAAACGGGCGGCGGGAGATGGCGATGACGTGGGCGCCGGCCTTGGCCGCGAGCTGTGTCAGCAGCGCACCCAGAAAGCCGATCCCGACGATCGCCACCGTCTGCCCCGCCGCGACGTCGCAGCGTTTGAAGATGTTCATGGCGCAGCCCAGCGGCTCGCCGGGAAACGGCTGGCCGTCGAGCTCGGCTGGCAGCTCCACCACGGCGCTGGCGTCAGCGACGTCGTAGCCGGCATAGCTGTGATAGGAGAGCGCCGCGACCCGGTCACCGGTCTCGAGGCCGGTGACCCCCTCCCCCACGGCGTCGATCCTCCCCCAGCCCTCGTGGCCGAGTCCGCCGGGTTCGGTGGGGAACTTCATCCATTCCGGGCCGGCCCATGGACCGAGATTGGAGGCGCAGACGCCGCAACCTTCGAGCTTCACGCGAACCTGGCCGGGCCCCGGCTCGGGGATGGCGACATCGTCGACCCGCATCGTGCCCGCCCCGGTCACCACCGCCGCCCGCATGGTGCGCGGCAACGTCATGTCGTTCATCTCGCGCCTCCCGGGCTTCGTTCAGTGCCGCTCGACGAACTTGTTGAACCGGCTCTTGCCACCGTCGGCGGTCTTGTCCTGATACAGGAAGGCGAGCTTGTTCTCGTCGAAGACCTCGAAGAACTCGTCCCAGCTCACTTCCTCGAACTCCTCCTCGGGCTCGCCGAAATCGATGCGAAGCACGCCGCCTTCGCGGCCCTTGGTCTTGATCATGGCGGGGTGGCCATCACGCGCTTCCGCCCATTTGCGGATTTCGTCGTGGTTGGTCGTGGTGTTTGCGCTGCTCATCGTCTGTCTCCTTTGCGCGAGGGTCGGGATGCGGGCGGAACGTCGAGCGCGAGGCAATGTTCCGGGTTCCGCTCGGTCAGGCCGGCGAGGCCACGACACGCGCGGCGCCCGCCGTAGCAATCCCACTCCCCGGGGTACGCTTTTCTGTCTTGAAGCCAGCACCACCGCGCCCAATGGCGAAATAGCGCAGGCCGCGTCTGCCCACCGCTTCGGGATCGAACAGGTTGCGGCAATCGAACAGTGTGTCGCCCGCCATGACGCTCCGGAGAAGGTCGAGATCGAGCTCACGATAGTCATCCCAGTCGGTGAGGATGGCGACGAGATCTGCGCCATCAGCGGCCTCATACGCCGTCTCGCACCAGGCCACCCCCGGCAGCAGCGCCGTGGTGCTCGCCTTGGGGTCGTGCACCGCCACCGCGCATCCCGCGCGCTGCAGCACGGGGGCAATGGAGAGGGCTGCCGAGTCGCGCACATCGTCGGTATTGGCCTTGAAGGCCACACCCAGAAGCGCGATCCGCTTGCCCGGCGCCGATCCGATCTCATTGAGCATCCGGCGAGCGATGGCTTCCTTACGCTCGTCGTTGCGATCGATCAGGGTTTCGACGATGCGCTGGGGTGCACCGCGCTGCCGGCCCAGCGCGGCGAAGGCACGGGTGTCCTTGGGGAAGCACGAGCCACCGAAGCCGGGGCCGGCCGCGAGGAAGGCGCTGCCGATGCGCCGGTCGAGCCCGATGCCTTTGGCGACGGCGCCGACATCGCCACCCACGGCCTCGCAAAGGTCGGCGACCTCGTTGATGAAACCGATCTTGAGCGCCAGCAGCGAGTTGGCCGCATACTTGATCATTTCGGCGTTCGTCGTGCTGGTCGCGAGCCAGCTCGCGCCCTCCGCGATCAGCCTGCCGTAGATTTGCTCGAGTGCTGCGGCCGCCTTGGGGTCGTCGGCTCCGATCACGATGCGGTCGGGGCACATGAAGTCCTCCACCGCCGATCCCTCGCGCAGGAACTCGGGGTTCGACGCGACCGAAAAGTCCAGTCCGCCGCGCGCCTCGGCGATGATCTCGCGCAGCCGCCTTGCCGTACCAGCCACGACGGTGGATTTGACCACCACGACGGCGTCGCGGCGCATCGGCTTGGCGATCTGCCTTGCCGCTCGCTCGATGTAGGAAAGGTCGATCGACCCATCTTTCCGCGATGGGGTGCCGACGGCAAGGAAGATCGCCTCGGCGCCGGCAACCGCTTGCGCGAGGTCCGACGAAAAGCTCAGCCGGCGCCGTCTACGGTTGCGGGCGATGATCGCATCCAGACCCGGCTCATAGATCGGCAGGTGGCCCGCTTCGAGCTTGGCGACACGCTCCCGATCGACGTCCACACAGACGACGCCGTGACCGAGATCGGCGAGGCATGCTCCGGTCGTCAGCCCGACATAACCGGCTCCGATCATTGCGATTTTCATAAAGCACTCCGGCACTGAACGGGATTGGAAGGCTGGTACTTACCTGCTGCAAACTTAGCTCGGCGGTTGCAGTTCCTTTCCAGTCGGCGGTGCTCCCGCTATGCCCTGCTGTTCCCGCTCGATGCGGGACAGGACTGCGTCGGGCTCGATGTCGCGCTGCAGTTCTCGCACCTCCTCATCCACCGACGTGCGCACCTCCAGGCGCTCGGCAATGGCCGAAACCAGCGTCATCAATCGCGTCGTCTCGTGCTCGGCCAGCAGCGAGATCTGCAGGTCGAGCTGGGCACGCCGCTCCGCCGCCTCCGACATCCGGTTCTGGCTGATCAGCACGAAGGTGGAGACAAAGATCGCCTCGACCG
>DATCRS010000509.1:0-2652 GCA_036568845.1 Devosia sp.
CAACCTCGGCGCGAAGTTCAAGCTCCTGGCCCAGATCGGCATCGCCTCGGCCGTCTACCTCTGCAACATCCGCATCGAGCTCTTTCGCGAGCCCTTCACCGGTGTCGACTGGCAGCTCGGCGCCTTCGGCTACGTCGCCACCGTCCTGTGGCTGGTCAGCCTGACCAACCTGATCAACCTCATCGACGGCATCGACGGCCTCGCCGGCGGCATCGGCCTGATGCTCATGCTGCTCATGGCCAACCTCGGCGTCACCGACCGGCTCGACTTCTGCGCGCTGCTGGCCTTCGGCGTGGCCGGGGCGCTGCTCGGCTTCCTCAAGTACAACTACCCACCCGCCCGCATCTACATGGGCGACGGCGGCGCCTACTTCCTCGGCTTTCTCATCGGCATCCTCTCCATCGTGAACTCGAACAAGGGCACGGTCGCCGCCGCGCTCATCGCCCCGGCCTTCGCCCTGGCGCTGCCCATCGTGGACGTCGGTCTCGCCATCCTGCGCCGTGGCGCCCGCGGACTGCCCGTCTTCCGGCCCGATCAAAAGCACATCCATCACCACCTGCTCATCACCCTCGGCATCTCGCGCGAGCGCACACTGCTCAATCTCTACACCGTCTCCCTCCTCTGCCTCTTCCTCGCGCTTTGCGTCTTCTGCCTTCAGGGCCGCCTGCTGCCCTTCTTCACCGGGCTGCTCTTCCTCGTGCTGCTCGTGGCCGGCCACCTTTCCGGATTCACCCGCAACTGGTTCCAGGTCGGCAGCCAGTTGGGCCAGTCCCTGCGCCTGCGCAAGGAAACGCGCTACGCGCTCACGCTCGACCGCTGGTTCATGCTCGAGGCCGACCGCCGCGGCAACATCGAGGACATGTGGGAAGACTACCGGTTCGTCGTCCGCAAACTCGGTTTCTCCCGGCTGAAGCTCACGCTGCCTGGCCGCCCGGTGCAAACCTGGGAGGCGGAAGGCTTCAACCCGCAGGAGGGAACGCTCCTCCAGGCCGCGCATGAAATCAGCGACGGCACCGTCGTCGAGTTCGGCGCCGACAGCCGCGTCATGCCCGAGGTCCTCTTCACGCTGCTGGGCGACCTCGCGGCCGAGACCTGGTACAAGGCTGCGCAACGCTCCCGCGCCCGCAAGCCCAAGGAAGGGCCCGCCGCCGCGAACCAGGCCCCGGAGAAAAATGCCCCGGCCGGCACCGGCCCGGGCCTTGCCGGGCCGCCCCCCCCGAATACATTGGTGGGCGGGCGAATCTACTTGTGATTCCCATGAACGGCGACGGCATATCCAACGACGGCCCGAAGGCCGCCGGGTCGGGCCGTTCGCGGCGCATCCTCGTGGTCGATGACGACAAGGACGTCGCGATTTCCATCGTGCGCGCGCTGGAAGTCCTCGGCCACACCACAGCCACCTGCGGCCACGCCCAGGAAGCCTTCGAGGTGCTGGCCACACAAAGCTTCGACCTCCTCCTCGTCGACTACCGCATGCCCGAGATGACCGGCCTCGACCTCGTCACGCTCCTGCGCGAGGAGGGCATCAAGATTCCCGCGATCATGATGACCGGCCACTTCGCCACCGAGGACCGCGTGCGCGTGGAGGAACTCGGCATTTCCGCCATCCTGCACAAGCCGATCACCCTCCCGGTCCTCGCCCACGCCCTCGAAGAACAACTCGCCGCCCGCGCGGCGTAGGAGAAAACGAAGTGCGGGTGGCCCGGACAACTTGTTGTCCGGGTCGCCGCAGGCGACAGGGGGTTCACCGGAGGGCAATGCACGAGCTTCTGGTAACCTCCTGTGGCTGCGCTGCGCTGCGCCACCCGGACAACGAGTTGTCCGGGCCACCTTGTACGCGGGGCGCTTGGGAATGCCGAGCAGGTCAGCTCTTCGACCACGTGCAGATGATCCGCCCCATCGAATCCTTCTGCCGCGTCACCTTGTAGTTCAGCCCGCAGTGCTCGATGTACGTCTGCCCTTCCTGCAGCAGCACCTGTACGCGGTGAAAAGTTCCGCCGCGCAGAATCGCCTTCATGTGATTGCCGGCCAGCACCGCGGCCAGTTTGTGGGGCGTCCTTTTCATTCTCGAAGTCGGGGGAAAAACATCAGTCGGCCGTGAATGAGCGCGGGTAAAGTACAGACATCCACCGCCACTGGAAACGGTATTCGGGTGACGAAGCGGTAACGTTTCCATTGCTGAAAAGTGGCCGGCTTGCATTGACAGGCGCGCGTGCGAACGGACTCGCGCGGTCCGCGCCGGTTCGGTAATTTGCGGTGTGCCCACGGTCGAGTTCATCGCGCATCGCGGCAGCAGTTTTCTCGCGCCGGAAAATACCCTCGCGGCGCTGCGCCTCGGCTGGAGCGAGACGACGACCTGCGAAGTGGACGTCCGCGCGACCGGCGACGGCCGCGTCATCGTCATTCACGACGAGACCACTCTGCGCACCACCGGCGCCGATCTCGTCGTGGCGCAGCACACGCTCGAGCAATTGCAGCAGCTCGATGCCGGCAAGTGGAAAGGCGCGGAATGGAAAGGCGAGCGGCTGCCGTCGCTCGCGGAGGCGATCGAGGCGATGCCGCGGGACAACCGGCTGCTCATCGAGATCAAGGGCGGCCCGGGAATCATTCCCGAGCTCGCGCGCGTCGTCCGCGAGTCGGGCCGCTCCGGCT
>DATCRS010000510.1:0-8083 GCA_036568845.1 Devosia sp.
ATCTCAGTCGGCGCCTTCTCCCTTGATGGGAGAAGGTGGGCGAAGCCCGGATGAGGGTGGGCCGCTTGCGCCGGTGCGTGTCGCTTACCCCTCATCCGCCCTTCGGGCACCTTCTCCCACAAGGGGAGAAGGCGTCCGAGCCGCAGCACCGAGCGGATGGAAGGTGGGTCCTCGGGTCAAGCCCGAGGATGACGGCCGGTGGGTGGGGATAGTGGGAGGTCCCCTCAGATCCCGTTGAGCCGGTTCTGCTCGAGCAGGAACTCTTCGCATTCCTCGAGCGTGGCGGAGAAATCATATTTCTCGTTGCCGAAGACGATCTTGAAATCTTCGTCGCGCAGCATGTAGCCGCCATGTGCGTCGATTTTGGGGTTGCGCTTCTGGGCAATGAGGAGGCTCAGGTTGTACGGCCGGCATAGCCGCCGCACCTGCCGCTCGCGTGCCGATTGAGTGTGTGCCCTGCTGCTCATCCAGTCCCTATAGTCGAGAGACGGGAAATGCAAAAGGCCCGGGATCGCTCCCGGGCCTTCGTGAACTCGGAGAAGGGGCTCAGCCCTTGTTCTTGTTGTAGAGGTCGAAGAACACGGCGGCCAAGAGCACGATGCCCTTGATCATCTGCTGCCAGTCGATGTTGACGCCCATGATCGACATGCCGTTGTTCATCACGCCCATGATGAAGGCGCCGGTCACGGCACCCGCCACCTGGCCGACGCCGCCCAGCGCGGAGGCGCCGCCGATGAACACGGCTGCGATCACGTCCAGTTCGAGGCCCTGGCCGGCCTTCGGGGTCGCCGAATTGAGGCGCGCGGCGTAGATCATGCCGGCCAGCGCGGCGAGCGCACCCATGATGGCGAAGATGTAGAAAGTCAGCCGCTCGGTCTTGATGCCCGAAAGCGCCGCCGCCTTGAGGTTGCCACCCATGGCGTAGATGCGCCGGCCGAAGGTCATGCGCTTGGTGAGGAAGACGAACCCGGCGATCAGGATGCCCATCACCACCAAGACGTTCGGCAGGCCCTTATAGGACGCCAGCATGTAGGTGAAGAAGAGCACCAAGGCAGCGATCACCAGGTTCTTGGTGACGAAAAGGGCGAAGGGTTCGCTCTCATAGCCGCGCGCCTTGCGGCGGGTGCGGCCGCGGATGGCAAAGAGCACCATCGCCACCACGGCGGCGATGCCGATCACCAGCGTCGTCCCATGCAGCACCAGCGGCTGCACGCCCTCGCTCGCCGGTACCAGGGTGATGGCGCCGACGAGATCGGGGATGAAGCCGGCCGAGAGCAGCTGGAATTCGGCCGGGAAGGGGCCGACCGACTTGCCGGCGAGAATGGCGAGCGACAGGCCCTTGAAGATCAGCATGCCGGCGAGCGTCACGATGAAGGCCGGGATGCGGTAATAGGCAATGAGCCAGCCTTGCAGGCCGCCGATCAAGGCACCGACGACAAGGCAGATGATACCGGCGACGATCGGGTTGGCGAGGAAGGCGAATTCGGGCGGGAACTTCCAGCCGATCATCAGCATGGCCGCGAGGGCGCCGATGAAGCCGGAGACCGAGCCAACCGAGAGGTCGATATGACCGGCCACGATCACCAGCAGCATGCCCAGCGCCATCACGATGATGTAGCTGTTCTGCAGCACGATATTGGTGAGGTTGACCGGCTTGAACAGCGTGCCGTTGGTCAGCCATTGGAAGGCCAGCATGATGACGATGAGCACGAGCAGCAGGCCGTAGTCGCGGACATTGGCCTGCAGCGCGCCCCATACAGAGAGGGTCTGGGCCTTGCCGGCCTCGACGGGCGTGGCGGCTGCCTGGGGAGCGGTGTCGGTGGTCATGATGCTGCTGCTTTCCCTTCAGCGCGGACGATGGCGCGCATGATCTTTTCCTGGCTCGCCTCGGCGGTGGGCATTTCGCCCACGATGCGACCCTCGTTCATCACGTAGAGCCTGTCGGTGATGCCGAGCAGTTCGGGCATTTCGGACGAGATCACGAGGATCGCCTTACCCTGAGCTGCGAGCTGGTTGATGATGGTATAGATTTCGTACTTGGCGCCCACGTCGATGCCGCGAGTGGGCTCATCGAGGATCAGCACCTCCGGATTGGCGAAGAGCCACTTGGAGAGCACGACCTTCTGCTGGTTGCCGCCCGAGAGGTTGCCGGTGGTCTGGTAGACGCTGGACGACCGGATATTGGTCTTCTTGCGATAGTCGTTGGCCGCGTCGAGTTCGGCCAGGTCATCGATCACCCCCCAGCGCGAGATGCCGAAGAGGTTCGCGATCGTGGTGTTGTGCTTGATGTGGTCGATGAGGTTGAGCCCGTAGGTCTTGCGGTCCTCCGTGGCATAGGCGATGCCGTGGCTCACGGCCTTCTGCACCGTGGAGGTGTCGATGGACTTGCCGTGCATCAGCACATCGCCAGAGATGCGGACACCGTAGGACTTGCCGAACACGCTCATGGCGAACTCGGTGCGGCCCGAACCCATCAGTCCGGCGATGCCGACCACCTCGCCCCGACGAAGCTTGATGTCGATATTCTTGATCACCTGCCGGTCGCGATGTTGCGGGTGGTAGACCGACCAGTTCTTCACCTCGAACACCACCTCGCCGATGTTCGGCGTACGCGGCGGATAGCGGTCCTCGAGCGAGCGGCCGACCATCGAGGTGATGATCCGGTCTTCGCTGATCTCGTTCTTTTCCAGCGTCTCGATGGTGTGACCGTCGCGGATCACGGTGATCCGGTCGGCGACCTTCGAGACCTCGTTGAGCTTATGGGAAATCAGGATGCAGGAGATGCCGTGCGACTTGAAGTCGAGCAGCAGGTTGAGGAGCGCATCACTGTCCTTTTCCGAAAGACTCGCGGTGGGCTCGTCGAGGATCAGGAGCTTCACCTCCTTCGACAGCGCCTTGGCGATTTCCACCAGCTGCTGCTTGCCGACGCCGATATTGGTGACGAGCGTATCGGGATCTTCGCCGAGGCCGACCTTCCTGAGGAGCTTGCGCGCACCCTCGCGGGTCTCTTCCCAGTCGATCATGCCCGCCTTGGCCTGCTCGTTGCCGAGGTAGATGTTCTCGGCGATCGAGAGCAGCGGTACCAGCGCCAGCTCCTGATGGATGATGACGATGCCCTTGTGCTCGCTGTCGCCGATGGTCTTGAACCGGCACTCCTCGCCAAGAAAGACGATCTCGCCTTCGTAGGAACCGTGCGGGTAGACGCCCGAGAGCACCTTCATCAGAGTGGACTTGCCGGCGCCGTTCTCACCGACGATGGCGTGGATCTCTCCGGCACGGACGTCGAGATTGACGTTCTCAAGGGCTTTCACACCAGGAAAGGTCTTGGTGATGCTGCGCATCTCCAGAATGGTGTCGGCCATTGCAAACCTTCGTCTTGTCGCGCGCCGGTCCTGCCGTGCTCGCGTAAGTTTAATGAATAGTGAATAGGCAGAGAAGGGGCCCCGCGCAGGTGCTGCGCGAGGCCCCGCAACTGCTCAGACCTTACTGGAGGTCTTCGGCCTTGATGTAGCCCGAGCCAACGACGAGTTCCTCGTAGTTGGTGACGTCGACGTCATGCGGGACGAGGAGGATCGACGGCACGACCTTGACGCCATTGTCGTAGGTGGTGGTGTCGAGGCCTTCCGGCGTGCCGCCGGTGAGGACGGTGTCGACGAGGTCGGCAGTGACCTTGGCCAGTTCACGGGTGTCCTTGAACACGGTCGAGTACTGCTCGCCGGCGATGATCGCCTTGACCGACGGGGTCTCGGCGTCCTGACCGGTCACGATCGGCCACTTGAGGTCGCCCGAGCCATAGCCCACGCCGCGGAGCGACGAGATGATGCCGCGCGAGAGGCCATCATAGGGGGCCAGCACGCCGTGCACGATGCTGCCGTCCGAGTAGTTGGCCGACAAGATGTTGTCCATGCGGGCCTGCGCCACGGCGCCGTCCCAACGGAGCGTACCGACAACGTCCATGCCCTGCTGGCCGGACTTGACGACGATGTCGCCGGAGTCGATCAGCGGCTGCAGTACCGACATGGCGCCGTCATAGAAGAAGAAGGCGTTGTTGTCGTCCGGCGACCCGCCGAAGAGCTCGACGTTCCAGGGCTTCACGTCCGGGAAGCGCTCCTTGAGGCCCTTCACCAGCGAATTGGCCTGGAGGACACCGACCTGGAAGTTGTCGAAGGTGGTGTAGTAGTCGACATTGGCGCTTTCGCGGATCAGGCGGTCATAGGCGATGACCTTGATGCCGGCATCGGCAGCCTGCTGCAGCACGGCCGAAAGCGTGGTTCCGTCGATAGAAGCGATCACGAGAGCCTTCACGCCCTTGGTGACCATGTTTTCGATCTGGGCGAGCTGGTTCGGGATGTCGTCTTCGGCGTACTGCAGGTCGACGCTGTAGCCCTTGGCCTCGAGCGCGGCCTTCAGTTCGTTGCCGTCGGAGATCCAACGGAGCGACGACTGGGTCGGCATGGCGATGCCGACGGCGCCCTTGTCCTGGGCGAATGCCTGGCCGGTGAGCGCAATGGCGCCAACCGTCACGGCGGTCATAAGAAGTCTCAGGGCTTTCACTGGTAGTCCTCCCGGGTAAACCCATGTGTGGTTACGGCCCCCGCGCACGGGCGGAGTCCGAGATCGGATCGGGATGGGATCGTCCAGAGCCACGCTCCGGCAGATGCGACCGCCCGGCGGTTTCGCCGATCGGTGCTCCGGACACAGCGACGTCACCGTCGAACGGCTCCGTCCTTGTCGCGATTGCCTCCCGCTCCACGGCCCCGAGGCGGGGCCGCTTGTGCGCCTCCAGCGCACGGCCGGGAACCTAGAGGAATCAGATATTGGTGTAAAGATGGCTGAAACCTGCTGGCAAGGCCGGTTGCATCGTTGCGATCCGTCGAGGTTGCGGAGACCACTTGGTTTCTCTATGGTCGCGCCCGGTTGCGGGGCCCTCGTGCTGCGGAGGAGGTTTGCGGCGGCAGGGCCGACTTATCTGATAAGTTGGGGAGTTATGGTCAATCAAGAGTTGACGGACAGGCGGGAGGAGCCTGCCGGCACGGCTGCGTCTAGCGTGGCCGATGCCCTTGTCGAAACCATCTTGGGACACATGTCACCGGGCGCGAGCCTTCCCAGCGAGGCGGACCTTGCTGCACAGTTTGCGGTGAGCCGGCTCACCATTCGCGAGGCGGTGAAGATGCTCGAGGGCAGAGGGCTGGTCGAGCTCGCCCGCGGCCGCCGCGCGGTGGTACGCGAGCCTGACGGCGCCGCCTTTTCCGACTTCATCGTCTCGCTTATTCGCAACGATCCCAAAGGCCTGTTCGATCTCATCGAGCTCCGCATCGGGCTCGAAACCATGTCGGCGCGCTTTGCCGCCCGCCGGGCCAGCCGCGCCGCGCTGCAATCGCTGGAAGCGGCGATGCAGGGCATGCGCGACGCGGCCGAAGAGTACAATTTTGCCGTCGCCGAAAATCGCGACGCCGAACCGGCCGACCGCCGATTCCACGATTTCGACCTGCAGTTCCACGAAGCCCTGGCCACGGCCAGCGGCAACCGGGTCGTGGCCTTCCTTTTCGAGGCGATGAGCAATTCGCTGCGCGAGAGCTTTTCGATGAGCCGCCGCGGCCAGACCATGCGCGGCTCCACCCGCGAGGACACCGTCGCCGCTCACCAGGCCGTCCTCGACGCCGTGCGTGCCGGCAACGAGCGTGCCGCCGGCGAGGCCATGCGCAAGCATCTCACCGACACCGAGCGCGACATCCGCTCGCATTTTTCAACTGTGGGCGGGTAGGGCAGGTTCATGCCCGGCGCCATCGTGATCCTCAACGGCGCGCCGCGCGCCGGAAAGTCGTCCATCGTCACGGCCGTCATGACCGGCATTCCCGGCAACTGGATCAATCTTGGCGTCGACCAGATGATGCCGCGTTTGCCGGACGCGCTGAAGCCTGGCATCGGGCTCAGGCCAGGTGGCGAACGTCCCGACCTGGAAGCGGACGTGGTTCGGCTCTACCGCGAGCTCTACGACGATATCGGGGCCCAGGCGCGGGCCGGTCGGGACGTCATCGTCGATGTCGGCCACCACGACTGGTACTCGCGACCGCTCGGCATTCTGACGAGGTCGGCACGGCAACTCGAGGGGCTGCCCGTGTTGTTCGTGGGCGTGCGCTGCCCGATCGACGTCATCATGGCGCGGCGCAACGCCGACCCGCATGGCGGCTTCTATGCCACGGGCGAGGGTATCCCGGAGCCCGTGCAACGCTGGCAGGATGCCGTGCACGATCCCGGCATCTACGATCTCGAAGTCGACACGTCGCTGCAGTCGCCCGAGGCGTGCGCGGCGGTCATCGCCGGGGCGCTCGCCGGCCCGCCAGCCGTAACGGCGTTCGAAAGGCTCGCGACACAATAGCCACGCCGCCGCGGGTTTTCATTGCCGGCCCGATGCTGTACCCAATGCGCCCGCTAACGACGGATATTGCGCCATGAATCCCTTTCATCAGATTCTCGGCAACAATCTCGTTGCCAATGTCACCAATTTCACCGTCTGGTTCGCCATCACGTTCTGGGTCTATCTCGAGACCCGCTCGGTGTTCGCCACTGGCATGATCGCCGGTATCTACCTGGTTCTCACCGCCGCCTTCGGCATCTGGTTCGGCTCCATCGTGGACCACAATGCCAAGAAGCTGGTGATGCTGGGCTCGAGCGTCGTCTCCTTCGGCTTCTACGCCGTTGGACTCGCAGTGCTTCTCGCCTTCCCGGAGGAGATATTTCAGAACCCCTATGGCTGGCAGCTCTGGGCGCTGGTGCTGCTGGTGATGTTCGGCGTCATCGCCGGCAATATCCGCTCCATCGCGCTGCCCACCCTTGTGACCATCCTCATTCCCGAAGACCGGCGCGACAAGGCGAACGGTCTGGTCGGCATGGTCACCGGCATCGGGTTTCTCACCACCTCGGTGATTTCCGGCGTGCTCGTCGCCTGGGGCGGTATGCTGGCGACGCTGGTGCTCGCGCTGGGCCTCACCGTGCTGGTCTTAGCCCATCTCTGGTTCGTCAAGCTCGACGAGGGCCGGCCCGAACCGCATCCCGATGCACCAACGGAGCCCAAGCGCGTCGACCTCAAGGGCACCATCCGGGTCATCGCCGCGGTGCCGGGGCTCTTTGCGCTCATCTTCTTTGCCACTTTCAACAACTTCCTGGGCGGCATCTTCATGGCGCTGCTCGACGCCTACGGCCTTTCGCTGGTGCCGGTTGAGGTCTGGGGGTTCCTGTTCGGCGTGATCTCGGTCGCCTTCATCATCGCCGGCATCGTCATCGCCAAGACCGGGCTGGGCAAGAAGCCGCTGCGCACGCTGCTGATGGTCAACGTCATCACCTGGTCGGTCTGCATGGTGTTCACCATCCAGTCGTCGATCTGGCTGCTCGCAGCCGGCATGTTCATCTGGATGTTCCTCGGCCCCTATGCCGAGGCCGCAGAGCACACGACGCTGCAGAAGGTGGTGCCGCTCGAGCGGCAGGGCCGAGTCTTCGGCTTCGCCCAGTCGGTCGAGCAGGCGGCCTCGCCGCTCACTGCTTTCCTCATCGGGCCGGTCACCGAGTTCGTCTTCATCCCGTTCATGACGGTAGGGCTCGGGGCCGAGCTCATCGGCGGCTGGTTCGGCACCGGGCCGGAACGCGGCATCGCGCTTGTCTTCACCGTCGCCGGATTCCTGGGCCTGGTGGTCACCATCCTCGCCTTCAACTCGAAGTACTACCGGCAGCTCTCGAAGGCCTACGCGAAGGCTCCGGATGAGCCGGACGGCGAAGCAGCGCCGGCGATTTAGACCCTGGCCTCTCGCACCCCTCCCCCTTGAGGGGAGGGGCTGGGGGAGGGGGTTAAGCGTAGGTGCGGTGCTCGCTTCACAACCCCCTCCCTCGTTCCCTCCCCTCAAGGGGGAGGGAGGCCATGCGGCGACGTCGTGCCCAGGAAACTCTAGCCCTTTTCGACCGGGGCGTCCGGCCGGGCGCCCCATTCGGCCCATGACCCGTCATAGACGGCCACATCCCTGGCGCCGGCGATCTGCAGCGCCAGCGCCAACGTTGAGGCGGTGACGCCCGAGCCGCAGGAGGTGACAAT
>DATCRS010000511.1:0-6575 GCA_036568845.1 Devosia sp.
GGCCAATGCGCTGGTGCAGATCGCGCCTGAAGGCCTCAACCACGTGATGTACACCAACTCCGGCTCGGAGTCGGTGGAGACGGCACTGAAGACCGCCATTGCCTATCACCGGGTGAAGGGCGACGGCGCCCGCTTCCGGCTGATCGGCCGCGAGCGCGGCTATCACGGCGTCAATTTCGGCGGCATCTCGGTGGGCGGCATCGTCACCAACCGCAAGATGTTCGGCACCCTGCTCACCGGCGTCGACCACCTGCCGCACACCCACACGCCGGGCAAGAACCAGTTCACCCGCGGCGAGCGCGAGGAGGGCGGCAATGACCTCGCCGCCGAGCTCGAGCGCATCGTCACCCTGCACGACGCCTCGACCATCGCGGCGGTGATCGTCGAGCCCGTCGCCGGCTCGACCGGCGTGCTGATCCCGCCCAAGGGCTACCTAAAAAAGCTGCGCGAGATCACCAAAAAGCACGGCATCCTCTTGATCTTCGACGAGGTCATCACCGGCTTCGGCCGCGTCGGCACGCCGTTCGCCGCCGACTATTTCGGCGTCACCCCCGATATGATCGTCACCGCCAAGGGCCTGACCAACGGCACCATTCCCATGGGCGCCGTGCTCGTCACCTCGGAGATTCACGACGCGTTCATGCAGGGCCCCGAGCACATGATCGAGTTCTTTCACGGCTATACCTATTCGGGGAACCCGGTAGCCTCGGCGGCCGGGCTCGCGACGCTCGAGACCTACAAGGACGAGGGCCTGCTGACGCGCGGTGCGGAATTGGCGCAATACTGGGAGGACGCCCTCCATTCGCTCAAGGGGCTGCCGCACGTCATCGACATCCGCAATCTCGGGCTCATCGGCGCGGTGGAACTGGAACCGATCGCCGGCCAGCCGACCAAGCGCGCCTTCGCGGCATTCGTCAAAGCCTTCGAGAGCGGCATCCTGATCCGGACCACGGGTGACATCATCGCCATGTCGCCGCCGCTCATCATCGAGAAGCATCATATCGACACGCTCATCGGCAAGCTTGGGGAGATCCTGAAGACACTGGAGTAGATAGAACGTACGTTCTATTGCGTTACAAATGGAATGTATGTTCTAAGCCGGGCACCGTAGCGGAGATCTCGCAATGACCACCATCCAGAATGCCATCGGCGGCAAGCTCGTGACCTCAGTGAGCCAGCGCACCCAGCCCGTCTTCAACCCGGCGACCGGCGAGGCCACCGCCACGCTGCCACTCTCGACCGTCGCCGAAATCAACGCCGCCGTGGCCATTGCCAAGGCTGCCTTTCCGGCCTGGGCGAACACGCCGCCGATGAAGCGCGCGCGCATCATGTTCAAGTTCAAGCAGCTGCTCGACCAGCATGCGGACGAGCTGGCGCGCGAAATTTCCAGGGAGCACGGCAAGGTCCATGATGACGCGCTGGGCGAGGTCGCTCGCGGCATCGACTGCGTCGACTTCGCCTGCGGCATCCCGCAGCTCCTGAAGGGCGAGTTCAGCCGCAATGTCGGCCCGAACATCGACAGCTACTCGGACCGCCAGCCGCTCGGTGTGGTTGCCGGCATCACGCCGTTCAACTTCCCCGCCATGGTGCCGATGTGGATGTATCCGCTGGCGATTGCCTGCGGGAACACCTTTATCCTCAAGCCCTCCGAGCGCGATCCGTCGGCGCCCATGCTGGCCTGGAAGCTCTTCATGGACGCCGGGCTGCCCGAGGGCGTGCTCAATGTGGTGCACGGCGACAAGGAAGCGGTCGACACCATTCTCGACCATCCCGACATCAAGGCCGTGAGCTTTGTCGGCTCGACGCCCATCGCTGAATATGTCTATCGGAGAGGCACCCAGGCCGGGAAGCGCGTGCAGGCGCTGGGCGGGGCCAAGAACCACATGATCGTCATGCCGGATGCCGACATGAATCAGGCCGCCGACGCGCTGATGGGCGCCGGCTACGGCTCGGCCGGCGAGCGCTGCATGGCGATTTCGGTGGCCGTGCCGGTGGGCGAGAAGACCGCCGACCGCCTGGTCGAAGTGCTGAAGCCACGTGTCGAAGCGCTGAAGATCGGACCCGCGACCGACAAGGACGCCCAGATGGGCCCGATCGTCTCGAAGGCGCAGCGCGACAAGATCGTCGGCTACATCGACTCGGGCGTCGAAGAGGGCGCCGAGCTGGTGGTCGACGGCCGCGGCTTCAAGCTGCAGGGCTACGAGAACGGCTTCTTCGTCGGCGGCACGCTGTTCGACCATGTGAAGCCCGATATGAAGATCTACCGCGAGGAGATCTTCGGGCCGGTGCTCTCGGTGGTCCGCGCTGGCTCCTACCAGGACGCCGTCGACCTCATCCACGGCCATGAATATGCCAACGGCACCGCCATCTTCACCCGCGACGGCGACGCCGCTCGCGAGTTCGCCGACAAGATCGAAGTCGGCATGGTGGGCATCAACGTGCCGATCCCGGTCCCGGTGGCCTACCACTCCTTCGGCGGCTGGAAGCAGTCGCTCTTCGGCGACCACTCCATCTACGGGCCCGAAGGCGTGCATTTCTACACCCGGCTAAAGACCGTCACCACCCGCTGGCCCGCCGGCATCAAGGAAGGCGCCGAATTCACCTTCCCGAGCATGAAATAGAAAGAGGGTATGAATGGCAGCTCCCGGCGAAAACCTTCGGATCAATCCTGATCGGCTGTGGGGCTCCATTCATGAACTGGCCGAGATCGGGCCGGGCGTTGCCGGAGGCAACAACCGGCAGACGCTGACCGATGACGATGCCAAGGGGCGCGCGCTGTTCCAGAAATGGTGCGAAGCGGCTGGCATGAGCATGGCTGTCGACCAGATGGGTACCATGTTCATGACCCGGCCGGGTACTGATCCCGATGCGCTGCCGGTCTATGTCGGCAGCCATCTCGACACCCAGCCCACCGGCGGCCGTTATGACGGCGTGCTCGGCGTCCTCGCCGGGCTGGAGGTGGTGCGCTCGATGAACGATCTCGGCATCGAGACCAGGCACCCGATCGTCGTTACCAACTGGACCAACGAGGAGGGCGCGCGCTTTGCGCCCGCCATGCTGGCCTCCGGCGTCTTTGCCGGCATCCACACGCTCGATTACGCCTATGGCCGCAAGGACATGGACGGAAAGAGCTTCGGCGATGAGCTGAAGCGCATCGGCTGGGTGGGCGACGAGCCCGTCGGCAACCGCAAGATGCACGCCTATTTCGAATACCACATCGAGCAAGGGCCGATCCTCGAAGCGCAAGACAAGCAGATCGGCGTCGTCACCCATGGCCAGGGCCTCTGGTGGCTGGAGTTCACGCTTACCGGCAAAGAGGCGCATACCGGCTCGACGCCGATGAACATGCGCGTCAATGCCGGGCTGGCCATGGCCCGCATCCTTGAGATGGTGCAGACGGTCGCGATGGAGAACCAGCCGGGCGCCGTCGGTGGCGTGGGGCAGGTGAAGTTCTCGCCCAACTCCCGCAACGTGCTGCCGGGCACGGTGGTGTTCACCATCGACATCCGTTCGCCCGATCAGAAGAAGCTCGACGGCATGCGGGCGCGGATCGAGGCCGAGGCGCCGAAAATCTGCGAGGCATTGGGCGTCGGCTGCGCGGTGGAGGCGGTGGGGCACTTCGACCCGGTGGCTTTCGACCCTACGCTGGTCAAGCGCGTGCGCAAGGCCGCCGAAGATCTCGGCTACTCGCACATGGACATCATCTCCGGCGCCGGTCACGACGCCTGCTGGATGAACCGTGTCGCTCCCTCAGTGATGATCATGTGCCCCTGCGTCGACGGGCTCAGCCACAACGAGGCGGAGAGCATCTCCAAGGAATGGGCCGCAGCGGGGGCGGACGTGCTGCTGCATGCGGTGCTGGAGACGGCGGAGATTGTGGGGTGAACGACCGAGATGCCTCCGCTGTCGTCCCCTCTTCCAAAAGGGGAGAGGGTGGCGCGAAGCGCCGGGTGAGGGCTGTTCGTCCTGCCACAGCGATTCCAAGGGCGCGCAAGCTGCGCGTTGAAATGACTGACGCGGAGCGCCGGTTCTGGAACCTGGTGCGCAACCGCAGTGTCGAGGGATTGAAGTTCGTTCGCCAGTATCCGGTCGGGCCGTTCATCGCGGACTTTGCCTGTCGCGAACGGATGCTGGTCGTGGAACTCGACGGCAGCCAGCACGCCGAGTCGGCATACGACGAGAGGCGAACCGTATTCTTGAACGGCGAGGGCTACTCGGTCCTTCGCTTCTGGAACAATGAAGTCCTGGCCGATCTCGCGGGCGTGCATGAGTTGCTTCTCGCCATCGTGACTGGCCACAGGCCCTCACCCGGCTGGCGATACTCGCCAGCCACCCTCTCCCCCCCGGGGAGAGGGGACGCGACTGGGAGCATCGCAAAATGACCATCATCAAGAACGGCACCGTCGTGACTGCCGATCTCACCTACAAGGCCGACGTGCGGGTGGAAGGCGGCACTATCACCGAGATCGGGCAGAACCTCTCCGGCGGCGAGACCCTCGACGCGACCGGATGCTACGTGATGCCCGGCGGTATCGATCCGCATACGCATCTCGAGATGCCGTTCATGGGCACCTACTCGACGGACGATTTCGAGTCCGGCACCCGCGCGGCGATGTCGGGCGGCACGACGATGGTGGTGGACTTCTGTCTGCCTAGCCCCAATCAGCCGCTGCTCGAAGCCTTGCAGATGTGGGACAACAAGACCGGCAAGGCGAGTTGCGATTATTCCTTCCATATGGCCATCACCTGGTGGGGCGAGCAGGTCTGGAAGGAGATGGCCGATGTCGTCGACCGCGGCATCACCAGCTTCAAACATTTCATGGCCTATAAGGGCGCACTGATGGTGGACGACGACGAGATGTTCTCGTCGTTCCAGCGCTGCGCCGAGCTCGGCGCGTTGCCGCTGGTCCATGCCGAGAACGGTGACGTCGTCGCGCAGATGACGGCCAAGCTCCTCGCCGACGGCAACAATGGCCCGGAGGCACATGCCTATTCGCGCCCGCCGGAAGTCGAGGGTGAGGCGACCAACCGCGCCATCATGATCGCCGACATGGCGGGCGTCCCGCTCTACGTCGTCCATACCTCCTGCGAGCAGGCGCATGAGGCGATCCGCCGGGCGCGGCAGAAGGGCATGCGCGTCTATGGCGAGCCGCTGATCCAGCATCTCGTCCTTGACGAGACCGAGTACCAGAACCCCGACTGGGACTATGCGGCCCGCCGCGTGATGAGCCCGCCGTTCCGCTCCAAGCAGCACCAGGATTCGCTCTGGGCCGGTCTGCAGTCGGGCTCGTTGCAGGTGGTGGCGACGGACCATTGCGCCTTCACCACGGAGCAGAAGCGCGCCGGCATCGGCAACTTCGCCAAGATCCCGAATGGCACCGGCGGTCTCGAAGACCGCATGCCGCTGCTCTGGACCCACGGCGTCGCCACCGGCCGGCTGACCATGAACGAGTTCGTGGCAGTGACATCCACCAACATCGCCAAGATCCTCGGGCTCTACCCCAAGAAAGGCGCGGTGCTGGTGGGCGCGGATGCCGATCTCGTCGTCTGGGACCCGAAGCGGAAAAAGACCATCACCGCCGCCAGTCAGCAGTCGGCGATCGACTACAATGTATTCGAGGGTTTCGAGGTCGAGGGCCTGCCGCGCTTCGTCATGACCCGCGGCAAGGTCTCGATCATCGAGAACGAGGTGAAGGTCGAGCCCGGCCACGGCCAGTTCGTGCCGCGCGAGCCGAAGGGGGCTGTGAATCGCGCGCTTTCGCAGTGGAAGGAGATCACCGCTCCCCGCAAAGTGCAGCGCACGGGCGTGCCTGCAACCGGGGTCTGATTTGAGCGTCGTTTCCGCCAAGAACCTTGGCCTGACATTTTCCACCCGCGACGGCGATGTCGTTGCGTTATCCGACGTCAACCTCGAGATCGAGCGGGGCGAGTTCGTTTCCTTCATCGGTCCGTCGGGCTGCGGCAAGACGACCTTCCTCCGTGTCATCGCCGATCTCGAGCAGCCGACCTCGGGCACCATCACCGTCAACGGCACCTCGCCGACGGATGCCCGGCTCAACCGGGCCTATGGTTATGTGTTCCAGGCGCCGGCGCTCTACCCGTGGCGCACAATTGAAAAGAATGTGGCGCTGCCGCTCGAGGTGATGGGACTGGGGGACCGCGAGGCGCGCATCCGCCGCGTGCTGGAGCTGGTCAACTTGATCGGCTTTGAGAAGAAGTTCCCCTGGCAGCTGTCGGGCGGCATGCAGCAGCGCGCCTCCATCGCGCGCGCCTTGGCGTTCGATGCCGACCTCCTGCTTATGGACGAGCCCTTTGGCGCACTCGACGAAATCGTCCGCGACCACCTCAATTCCGAGCTCCTGAAGCTTTGGGCCCGGACGCAGAAGACCATCGCCTTCGTGACGCACTCCATTCCGGAGGCGGTCTACCTCTCCACCAAGATTGTGGTGATGAGCCCGCGCCCCGGCCGGGTGACGGACGTTATCGTCTCCGACCTGCCGGCCGAGCGGCCGCTCGATATCCGCGAGACCCCCGAATTCCTCCGCCTCGCCGCCCGCGTCCGCGACGGGCTGCGG
>DATCRS010000512.1:0-12626 GCA_036568845.1 Devosia sp.
GTCTCCTTAGCGGGGAGAACGGTGCGCCGACGTGCGGGTTGCTTTCAAGAGGGACAGGAATGACGTTTCAGCGGGCGGTGGAGACACCGGACCAGATAGCGCGTTGGCGGCGTATCCAGACAGCCTATGAGGCCGGCGAACTATCGGTGACGGAGATCGCCACGTCGTTCGGCGTCAGCCGCAGCCGGCTCCTGTGGCGGGCCAAACGCGATCTTTGGAAACGGCGAAACCGAACACAGACCGGCGCGGACCGAGCGACCATCATCAGGCGGCTGTTCCGGGTGTTGGAGATGCAGGTGATGCATCTGGAGGCGGAGATGGACGACATGAATAGAAACGAGACGCGCAGCGGGGAGCGCGAGATCGAATTGCTCGGCAAACTGGCCGCCAACGTGGACAAGTTGATCAAGCTGGAGACTGCGACGGCGCGGCCGGAAAAGGAAGACGGCTACACCGACCAAGAGTTGGCCGAGATGCGCGACAAGCTGGCCAGACGCCTTGATCAGCTCAAGCGGACCTAGCGTAGAAAGCGTCGCGGCCGTCAGGACGCTGACGCGTCACGAATTGATCCATCTGAGCAAGCACTGGATCTCCTTTGCGCGGGATGACCAGTTGCCGCCCCCTGGGGACTGGACTACCTGGCTGATGCTGGGTGGTCGAGGTTCTGGCAAGACGCGGGCCGGCGCCGAATGGGTGGCCGGGCTGGTGCGCCAGGGCGTAACGCCCATCGCGCTGGTGGGACAGACGATGACCGAGGCGCTGGCCGTGATGGTGCGGGGCGAGAGTGGGCTCCTCCGTGTGATGCGCCGTCACGGCCCGAAACTGCGTGGCACGACGCTGAGCTGGGACAATGGCGTCGAGGCCATGGTGATGTCGGCGAGCGATCCGGACCGGTTTCGCGGACCGCAGTTCGCTGCGGCCTGGTGCGATGAAGTGGCGAAATGGCCCTATGCCGAGGCGGCCTGGGACATGCTGCAATTTGGGCTGCGGCTTGGCGACCGGCCGCGACAAGTGGCGACGACGACGCCGCGGCCGATCCCGTTGCTGAAGCGCCTGCTGGCCGACGAGCATACGGTCGTGACGCACATGCGGACCGAGCAGAACGCAGACTTTCTGGCGCCAAGGTTCCTCGACGCCGTGGTCGGCCGCTATCGCGGCTCGGTGCTCGGAAGGCAGGAGCTCGATGGCGAGCTGATCGAGGATTCTCCGGATGCGCTCTGGCAGCGCTCGATGTTTTGCCGCGCGACCGGCGAGGAGCCGGGCCGCGTTGTGGTGGCGGTGGATCCGCCGGTGACGGGCGGGCTGCGCTCGGACGCCTGCGGCATCATAGTTGCGGGGCGGACGGAGGCGGGCGCCGTGGTGATGGCGGACTTGACGCTGCAGCCGGCGAGCCCGATGGGCTGGGCGCGCCGGGCGGTGGCGGCGTTCCATCAGAACAAGGCCGACTGCATCGTGGTGGAGGTCAACCAGGGCGGCGACATGGTCAAGACGGTGATCGGCCAGGTGGACCAGAATGTGCCGGTCAAGCCGGTGCGGGCGATGCGTGGCAAGTGGCTGCGCGCCGAGCCGGTGGCGACGCTTTATGCGCAGGGCAGGGTGAGGCATCGACCGGGCCTCACGGCGCTCGAGGACGAGATGTGCGCTTTCGGTGCGGATGGCAGGAGCGAGGGGCACTCGCCGGACCGCGTGGATGCGCTGGTGTGGGCGGTGACGGAACTGCTGCTGGCCGGCGCGGAGCCGCGGGTGCTGAGCGTCTAGGTGAAGGGATTGAGGAGGCGGACGCCGAACGGCTCGAAGTGACGGATGTTGCGGGTGACGACGGTGAGGTCGTGAACGAGCGCGGTGGCGGCGATGAGGGCGTCGCCATAGCGATGATCGGGGTGGATTTGGAGGGGCGCGCAGCGCCTTGCCACGGCAGCATCGACGATCAGCGCACGCTCGCTGAATACGGGCGTAACGTGCACGTCGATCCAGTCGCGGAGGACAGAGGCGTGGACGTGATCCTTGCGCTTGGCCTGCACCACACCGAGTTCGATCTCCATCAGCGTTATGACGGATATGAACATGCGGGAAGGGTCGCTCTGGTCGACCCAGTTTCGGAACCGCTCTGACGCAAGATGCGGCCGCCGCATCTGGGACAGGACGTTCGTATCGAGAAGGAAGCTCATTCCTCGTCGTCAAACGTGAAGCGGGGCGGCTCGTGGCGCCGCGGCGGAATGTAGTCCATCAGATCGAAATCGTATTCCGGGCCGCCCTTCTGCTCGAGCGCCTCCAGCAGGCTCATGGGCTTTTTTGGCTTCTGCTTGCTTGAGAGCTTCTCGTACTCGGCGTGGCTCATGAGCACATGCGTGGGTTCGCCCCGGTCGGTGATGATCACCGGACCGTGGGCGGCAGCGGCTTTGGCGCGGCCGGTGTGCTGGTTGAATTCGCGGCTGGTCATACGGACCGGGCCGTTTCTGGTCGGGGCGTTCATCGGCGCCTCCTCTCGGAATGTAGCAACGTTACTACATCGGCTTCGGCCGGGTCAAATCAAGGACACATCATGCCGAACTGGTTGAACCGCCTGCTTGGGCCGGCGGAGCGGAAATCCGTGCCGCAGAGCCTGCTTGCCCTCACCGTGAGCGGGGATGCGAGCTGGAGCCGGCGGGGCTTTGCGTCACTGGCGACCGAGGGCTTCGTGCGCAATCCGGTGGTGCACCGCTGCGTGCGGATGATCGCCGAGGCGGCCAATTCGGTGCCGCTGGCGGTGGAGGAGGGTGGCCGGCGGGTGACCGAGCATCCCGCGCTGGCGCTCCTCAGGCGGCCCAACCCGCGCCAGTCCGGCGGCGAGATGCTGGAGGCGGTCTATGCCTACCTGCAGACGGCGGGCAACGCTTATCTCGAAGCGGCGGTGATCGAGGGCGAGGTGAGGGGGCTCTATTGCCTGCGGCCCGACCGCATGCGGGTGGTGGCGGGGAGGGACGGCTGGCCGGGCGCCTATGCCTATTCGGCCGGCGGTGCGACTCGAACCCTGAGCCAGGAGCCGGCGCCGATCCCGCGCGTCCTGCACCTGGCCCTGTTCCACCCGCTTGACGACCATTACGGGCTCTCGCCGCTCGAGGCGGCGCAGACCAGCATGGACATCCACAACGCCGCGGCGCGCTGGAACAAGGCGCTGCTCGACAATGCGGCGCGGCCGAGCGGCGCGCTGGTCTATTCGGTGGCGAACGGCCACCTGACGCCCGACCAGTTCTCGCGATTGAAATCGGAGCTGGAGCAGGGCTTTGCCGGCGCGCAGAATGCCGGGCGGCCGATGGTGCTCGAAGGCGGGCTCGACTGGAAGACGATCGCGCTCTCACCCCGCGACATGGACTTTGTTGAACTCAAGAACGGCGCGGCACGGGAAATCGCGCTGGCCTTCGGCGTGCCGCCGATGCTGCTCGGCATCCCCGGCGACAACACCTACGCCAACATGGCCGAAGCCAACCGCGCGCTGTGGCGGCAGACGGTGGTGCCGCTGGTGCGGCGCGTGGCGGACGACCTCGGCTTCTGGCTGGCGCCGGCGTTTGGGGGCGGTTTTTCGATCGTGCCTGATCTGGAGAAGGTCGAGGCGCTGGCGGAGGACCGGGCGAGTCTCTGGGCGCGGGTCGGGGGTGCGGCGTTCCTCACGGACGAGGAGAAACGGGCGATGCTGGGGGTGGGGGCGTGAGGGGGATGTCGCGGACTTCCGACCGAACACTCGCGATCGCTCTCAAGTTGGCGACGGCGGAACTCAGAATCGACCTGTTGCGGCACATGCTGAAGGGAGCGAACTGGCGCGACCAGCCGCGAGTGCCGGGTGGCGATCCCGATGGCGGGCAGTGGTTGCCGATGACTGGAGGAACGGGCGAGGGAGATCGGATGAGGACAGCCCTCGCCGGTGTTAAGATCGGCGAGCGGGTTGGGCTAGGCGATGATAGTCTAGTGCGACACTGCCTCTACCAAGATATGTTCGGTCGGCAGCGAACGTTAGAAATCAATGCCATGAGACCTTGTCCTCCGACGTTGGTCTTTCCGCCGTACTATGGGCCATACTAGATGCAACCCGTCACCAACATCTCCATCACTGAAACCGCCCGCAAGGTGCTGGATCGACGCAAGGCGAGCTTCAAGACAGGACCGCGTAGCGTCCTCGCAATCTGTTATGAGTCGAGTTTCACTAATAGCGACGGAACCACGGTTGCTGGGTTCGTGCCCGGTTACACAATAGTATCGTGGCCGCTCGACTACCTTGGCCCCGGCTGGCTGCTGATCCGGCTCGTACATGGGGCGGAGTTTTACCTCATGCCCAGATTCAGGTGGGACACCAACGAGCGCTACGTCATGGACCTTCTCAGCCTACAGCACGAGATATTCTCGATCGTGCCGGTCGCGCGCTAGCGCAAACAACAAATCAACACCAGTGCCGGAAGCAGCGTCCCCTGTCGTCCCTCGAGGATGGGAGGTGTCCTCGCACGACCAGAAGAAAGGGACGAACAATGGACGAGATCACCAAGACCATCGCGACGCGGGGGGACCTGGCGCATCTGGCGCTGTTTCTCTGGGCCAGCGGGGCGAGTGCGGTGCTGGTGTGGACGCTGCGCGAACTAGCAGCGGCGAACCGGCGGTTCGAGGATTTCGTCAAGGAGATCGCCAGCCTCAATCGGCTGTTTGCGGGGAAGGACAGGGGATGAAGAAGGACGAGGCACAGAACGTGTTCCGGCAGTTCGCCTGGAACCTGGCGGGGAAGCTGGCGACGCCGAAGCCGCCGGCGCGGCCCCACCCACCGAGGCCGGCACGATGAGAGAGCCGATTCCCATCGACGAGGACGGGCGGTTCGCCGGCTATGCCAGCGCCTTCGGGCTGGTGGATGAGAGCGGCGACGTGGTGATGCCCGGGGCCTTTGCAAAGAGTCTTGCCAAGCGGGGCAAAGCGGGCGTGCGCATGCTGTTCCAGCACGACCCAAAGGAGCCGGTGGGCGTCTGGGAGGCGATCCGCGAGGATGGCTTCGGTCTCTGGGTCGAGGGAAGGCTGGTGCCGGGCGTGCCGCGGGCGGATGCGCTGAGACGGCTGATCGAAAAGCGGGCGATCGACGGGTTGTCGATCGGCTTCCGCACGGTGCGCGCCACCCGCGACGGCCAGCGGGCCGATGGCAAGGGTGCGCACAGAAAACTCTGGCAGATCGACCTCTGGGAGATCTCGATCGTGACGTTCCCGATGCTGGATCGGGCACGGATTTCGGCCGGCGGCGCCGGCCTGGCGGCTGCGGTGGACGCGGCCATTTCGCTTCTAAGACAGTGAGGATGACGATGACGGAAGTTTCGACCGACCGCCTGGAAATCAAGGCGGCGGCGCCGGGCGATATTGGCGGCATGTTCGCCGAGTTCATGGGCGCCTTCGAGGAGTTCAAGCGCACCAATGACGGGCGCCTTGCGGAGCTCGAAAAGCGCGGCTCGAGCGATGCGCTGACCGAGGAGAAGGTGGCGCGGCTCAACTCCGTGCTCGACAATGCCAAGTCCGCGCTCGACCGCATGGCGCTGGAGCGCAGCCGGCCGCAGCTCGAGGCCGGTCGCGCCATCGAGCACGACGAGTACAAGGATGCGTTCTCGGCCTATGTGAAGCGCGGCGAGGAGAAGGCGCTTTCGATCGGCTCCAACCCCGATGGTGGCTACCTGGTGCCGAGCGAGACGGAGATCGAGATTCTCTCGCGGCTGACGGCGATCTCGCCGATCCGCGCCATTGCTTCGGTGCGGCAGGTCTCGACCACGGTGTACAAGAAGCCGGTGACGCTCACCGGGCCGCAGGTCGGCTGGGTGGCGGAAACGGCGGCGCGTCCGCAGACCAACAGCCAGACCATCGATTTGATCGACTTCCCGACGGCCGAGCTCTATGCCATGCCGGCGGCGACCAGCGCCTTCCTCGACGACGCGGCGGTGGATATCGGCCAGTGGATCGCCGACGAGGTCAACGCCGCCTTCGCCGAGCAGGAGACGACGGCCTTCGTTTCGGGCAACGGCACCAACAAGCCCAAGGGGTTCCTGGCCGAAACGCAGGTGGCTGAAGGCAGCTGGGCGTGGGACTCGATCGGCTACATCGCGACCGGCGTGTCCGGCGACTGGCCGGCGAGCAACAAGTCGGACGTGCTGATCGACCTGGTCTATGCGCTCAAGGCTGGCTACCGCCAGAACGCCAGCTGGGTGATGAACCGCAAGACGCAGGCCTCGGTGCGGAAGTTCAAGGACGCGGACGGGAACTATCTCTGGCAGCCGGCGGCCGCGCCGGGCGGCAAGGCGACGCTGATGGGCTTCGACCTGGTCGAGGCCGAGGACATGCCCGACATTGCCGCTGCCGCGACCCCCATCGCCTTCGGCGACTTCCGCCGCGGTTACCTGGTGGTCGACCGGCAGGGCGTCAACGTGCTGCGCGACCCGTTCTCGGCCAAGCCCTACGTGCTGTTCTACACGACCAAGCGCGTCGGCGGCGGCGTGCAGGACTTTGATGCGATCAAGCTGCTGAAGTTCGCCGCCGCCTAGCGGCGGAGGGAATAGCCAATAGGCAGTAGGCAGTAGGGCGGCCCTATTGGCTACTGCCCACTCCCTACTGCCTCCCTTCAGGACATTTCCTATGATTTCCTACCTTCTCGCGGGGCCCGCGGAGGAGCCGGTTTCGCTTGCCGAGGCCAAGGCGTTCCTCCGGGTCGACGACACGGCCGAGGATGGGCTGATTGCGACGCTGGTGGCGGCGGCGCGGCTCCATGTCGAAAGCGTCACCGGCCGGGCGATGGTTTTCCAGGGCTGGCGCGTGGTACTCGACGCGTGGCCGGTGGAGCGGACGATCGAACTGCCGGTCGGGCCGGTCGCGACCATCACCGGCGTGACGGTTTTCGACGACGACGATGAGCCGCATGAGCTCGGGCTAGAGCAGTTCTCGGTGCAGGCGGGGCGGCTGATGCTGCCGCGCGCGATTGCCGGAACGCCGGTGCTGCGGGCAAAGCTGGGGCTCGAGATCGACTATGTCGCCGGCCATGGCGAAGACGCTGCGGCAGTTCCCGCGGACCTCAGGCAGGCGTGCCTCGCGCTCGTCGGCCACTGGTTCGAGCACCGCGATGCGGTGATCGTCGCCGGGTCGGGTGCCGTGGTGCCGGCCGGCTTCGACCGGCTGGTCGCGCCCTATCGCCGGGTGCGGCTGTGAGCGCGCTGCCGCCGATTGGCGGCCTCACCGACCGCGTGCAGCTGCAGCGGCGCACCGAGACGGCCGAGGACGAAGGCGGACACGCGGTGCTCTACGTGCCGCTGATGACGCTCTGGGCGCGCGTCAAGTCTTTCGGCGGCGGTCGCGGTGTCGCGGCCGATGCGCGGGGCGCGGAGGTGACGCATACGGTGGTGATCCGACATCGCAGCGGCGTCTTTCCGGGCGACCGCTTCCTCTATCGCGGGCGGCACCTCGAAGTGCTCGGCGCGGAAGACATTTCCGGGCGCCGAAAGTACCTGGCCTGCCGCTGCACCGAACGGCGGGTGACCGGATGAGCCACCCGATCGTCGAGCTGCAGGCCACGCTGGCTGCAGCGCTGCGGGCCGAGGACCTGCCGGTGTTCGACAGCCCGCCGAGCGGGGCGACCCCGCCCTACCTCGCCATTGCGCGGCACGACGTGGTGCCGCGCGACGGCGACGAGGCGCCGGGGCACGAGCACCGGGTTGCCATCCACTGCTGGGCCGCGAGCCCGAGCCGCAAGGCGGCGCTGGCTTTGGCGGAGCACGTGCTGGAGGTCGGGCTGGGCCCGCTCAGCGGAACGGTTGTGGTGACGCACGCAGTGCATGAGCGGACGGAGACGGCCGTGGACGGGGAAACGGGCCTCGCCCGCGCCGCCGTGGTGCTGCGGTTTCTTACTGAACCATCCTAAGGGACCCGCCTATAGCCCTTCGCGCGTAGCGCTACGGGCGTTCTTCGCCGGCAAAGGTCCACCGGACCTTTGCGTAGGCGGCTCATCACGGTTCGACAAGCTCACCATGAGGCTACTGAGAGGCTTGTGAGGACCTCATGGTGAGCTTGTCGAACCACGAGGTCCGGGCGCAGTGCCCCCTCATCCGCCCTTCGGGCACCTTCTCCCACGAGGGGAGAAGGCGAAGCTGCTCGATCTCGCAAACGCACACTGACAAGGGAACAAAAGAATGACCGCACAGAGCGGCAAGGACATGCTGCTGAAGCTCGACCAGACCGGGTCAGGTTCGTTCATCACGGTGGCCGGCCTCAGGACGCGGGCGCTGGCGTTCAACGCGGCGCCGATCGACGTGACCGACGCCGAGAGTGCCGGACGCTGGCGTGAGCTCCTGGCCGGCGGCGGCATCAAGCGCGCGTCGGTCTCGGGTTCGGGCATCTTCAAGGATGCCGCGTCCGACGCCAAGATCAGGGAACTGTTCTTCGCCGGCACGATCCGCAACTGGCAGCTGATCCTCCCCGATTTCGGCACGGTCGAGGGCCCGTTCCAGATCGTGGCGCTGGAATTTTCCGCCGACCACGCGGGGGAGGTCACCTTCGAGATCGCGCTCGAGAGCGCCGGGGAGATGGGGTTTGTGGCGGCTTAGGCGCTCGCCTTGATCTTGTCCCGCGCGGCAGCGGCAAGGAAGGCGGAACGGGTGACGCCGCGCTGGCGAGCGGCCTCATCGATTTGGGCCAGAAGGCCGGAGTCGAGCGAAATGTTCGCCCGTGCCAATTTGCCGGTATCGAGCAGGAGCGGTACCGAGGCGAGAACCGCACCGTGCTTCACGGCGCTCGCTACGTCCCGGTCTTTGAGGAGGATTTCCGCAGAACGGGGTTTCGGCGCTTCGCGGCCATCGGCCAACTCGTCGGCGATCCATTCGGCCAGCGCGTCGGCGGCGTCGTTCAGGGCTTCATCTTGGGTGGCGCCCATGGCGGTGCAGCCAGGGGCGTCGGGGAAGACCACGCCATACGCGCCGGCCTCGCCATCGATCAGAGCAACGTAGCGCATGGGTTTTCTCCTACTTCGTCCAGCCGGCGGCCCTGGCGATTGAGGCCGCGACGCCGGGAGTCACTGTGCGGTGCCGGGGCACCATGATGGCGGAGTGGCCTGCCTTACGAAACTTGCTGTGTTTTGTACCGCCTGCCTCCTCCCAGCCCTCGCGGAGAAGGCGGGCGACGATTTTGGCAGTATTGGTTTCGTGCTGCATCGCAGCTCCGGATCATGCGCATATATTTGCGCACGAACCTCCTCAAATCAAGAAGGAACACACCGGGCGTTTGTGCGGGCTGACATGGCTTAGTGCGTGGGCTTAACCCCCACCCAGCTTCGCTAAGGTCCTATCGGACCTAAGCTTCGCTGCCCTCCCCACAAGGGGGAGGGAGGGCCGACTGAAGGTCTAGACCTCCCTCAGCTCCACCCCCAACCCCCGCAGTGCATCCCAGTATCCGGGATAGGTCTTGCCCACGCATTTGGGGTCGAGGATGCGGATTCCGCCGATCTTGAGGCCGGCGAGCGCGAAGCTCATGGCGATGCGGTGGTCGGCGTAGGTTTCGATGGCGGTGCGGGCGTTGCGGCCGGCCATGTGCATGAGGCGTGGATCGGAATTGACGAGGAGGTCGTCGCCCTGCTGTTCGGAGAGGCCGGGGACGATGCGGTTGAGCTCGGTGTCGAGCGCCATGATGCGGTCGCACTCCTTGACCCTGAGGTTGGCGATGCCGACGAAGCGGACGGGACTGTTGTTGAAGGCGGCGAGCACCGCCAAGGTCGGCACGGCGTCCTGCATCTGCGAGCCGTCGATCACCGCCGGCATGTTGGGGAACATGGCGATGATTTCGGCAGCCTTGGCGTCGGGCTGGGTGAACTCGGCGGTCGGGACGCCCAGGTCGATGTCGCCGCCGGTGAGGACGGAAGCCGCCCAGAGATAGGTGGCAGCGGAGGCGTCGGGCTCGACGTGGAAGTCGCGCGCGGCGTAGCCGGTGCCCTCGACCAGCCAGGCGCCGGGCGAGAGCTGCTGGTACTTGGCGCCGAAGTGCGACATGCCGGCCAGAGTGAGATCGACGTAGCCGCGCGCGCCGATATCGTCGCCGGCGAGGCGGATCTCGACCGGGTGCGAGCCGCCAGCCGCCAGCATCAGCACGGCCGAGAGATATTGCGACGATAGGCCCGCATCGAGGGTGACCACGGTGCCGGGGAAATCGCCCGTGCCGTGGACGGTGACGGGCGGGCAGCCGGTGGGGGCTTCGGCGGCAACGCCGAGCTGGCGCAGCGCGTCGACCAGCGGCTGGATCGGCCGCTTCTGCATGTGCTCGTCGCCGGTGACGACGACGTCGCCATCGACGAGGGCCACGGCGGCGGTGAGGAAGCGCGTCGCGGTGCCGGCATTGCCGAGGAAAAGCGGGGCGGCCGGCTGCTGCAGCTTGCCGGTGCTTTCGACGACGAAGGTGGTGGCATCGGGTTCGGTGATTTTGACGCCCATGGCGGCGAGGGCCTCGGCCATCCGGGCCGTGTCGTCGCTTTTGAGGGCGCCGGTGATGCGGCTAACCCCTTTGGCGAGGGCGGCGAGGAGCAGCGCGCGGTTGGTGATCGACTTCGACCCGGGCGGCGAGACGCGGCCGCGCAGCGGATGGGTTGGCGGCACGATTTCGAGCGCGTCGGACACTGTTGAACCCCTTGGATCGGGGCTGATTAGCGGCCCCGCGACACAATTGCAAATCGGAGGAAGGGCTATGGCGAACCCGCAGCGCGGCGAGATCAGCGCCGTGATCGAGGGCGAGGAGAAGGTGCTGTGCCTCACGCTGGGTGCGCTGGCGGAGCTGGAGGCCCGGCTGCAGGCCGGCGATCTGGTGGGCCTCAGCGAACGCTTTGCCGGGGGCCGGGTGACGGCGCGGGATCTGACCGCCATCCTCGGGGCCGGGTTGCGCGGCGGTGGTAATGCGGTGACCGACGATGACCTCGCGCGCCTGCATATCGAAGGTGGCCTCAAGGGCGCAGCGGAAATCGCCGCGCAGCTGCTCCGCGCAACCTTCGGAGGCGAGGCATGAGGCCGTTTCCGTGGGACGAGGCGATGCGGCTGGGATTTGGCGTGATGCGGCTCTCGAGCCGGGATTTCTGGGGCCTGACGCCACGGGAACTGGCGACGGCTTTCGGCGGCGGCGGCGGACGGGGCAGTCCGCCGAGCCGCAGCGGTCTCGATGAGCTGATGCGGCGGTATCCTGACGAGGTGAGCAATGGTTGACCGGTTCGACGACTTTCGCGGCGAGCTCAGCGACGTGTCGGTGGAGCTCGACCGCATCGGCGACCTGGCCGATGGCGTGGCCCGTTCGCTGAGCCGAGCCTTTCGGGGCGCCGTGGTCGACGGCCGCTCGCTCAACTCGGTGCTGGCGCAGGTGGCACGGAGCTTTGCCGACATCGCACTGCAGGCGGCGTTCAAGCCGGTCGGTACGCTGGTGGGCGGAGCGTTGGAGAGCCTGTTCAAGACGGCCGACATTGCCCTCACCAGGAACGCCAAGGGCGGCGTGATTGCGGCCCCGACCTTCTTTCCGCAGGGGCGGGGGATCGGCGTGGCGGGCGAGGCCGGGCCGGAAGCGATTCTGCCGCTGGCACGCGGCTCGGACGGCCGGTTGGGTGTCGCCGGAGGGGGCGGGGGAGCGGTGAATGTGACGTTCAACGTGACGGCGAGCGACGCGCGGAGCTTCGTCGCGAGCGAGGCCGAGTTGAGCGCCATGCTGCTGCGCGCAGTGCGGCGGGGGACGAGGGCGAGTTAGGGCTTCCTATTATCCAAAAAAAACGAACAGTTGCAGGTCACCCACCTCTCCCCCCTCGTGGGGGAGACGCGAGACTTACGAGCGTAGCGAGTTAGTCGCAGCAGAGAGGGGGTCTCTGTCGACCGCCACTAAGATAACCCGCGCTACACCATCGCGATTGGTCAACACCTCCGTGTTCCAAAACCTCAGCGTGCGAAATCCCTCGGAGGCGAAGAACGCGTCCCGCTCGGCGTCTGCAACCGCACCCGCATGCTGCGACCCGTCGATCTCGACAATCAGCTTCTCCTCGAAACAGACGAAGTCGACGATGTAGCGGGCGAGTGGCACCTGCCGCTTGAACTTTAGGCCGCCCAGCCGGCCTGCGCGCAGGATCGTCCACATGGCGCGTTCGGCATCGGTCGGCTGAGACCGCATGGACCTGGCAAATGACAGTTTGCTGTCGGACATGCGGATGAAGCTACGCCGTTTCCGGTCTCCCGCAACCCCCTCTCTGCTGCGACTACGCTTTGCTGACGCAAAGCTAGTCTCGCGTCTCTCCCACAAGGGGAGAGAGGACCAGTGAAAGAACGAGGAAGCAACCATGGCTTTTCATGCAGTGCGCTTTCCCCTCGACATCTCGCTCGCCTCGCGGGGTGGGCCGGAGCGGGCGACGGATGTGGTGACGCTGGCCTCGGGCCGCGAGGAGCGCAATTCGCGCTGGGCGCATTCGCGGCGGCGATACAATGCCGGGTATGGGGTGAAGTCGCGGGCCGACATGGCCGCGGTGCTGGCGTTCTTCGAGGAGCGGCGGGGGCGGTTTCATTCGTTCCTGTGGCGAGACGGGCTGGACTTTTCGTCCAATGGCACCGAGGCGCCGACGGCGCTGGACCAGCTGCTCGGGACGGGGG
>DATCRS010000513.1:0-2422 GCA_036568845.1 Devosia sp.
GAAATGCAGGCTTCTGTTGCCAGGTGCCTGCGGACCCCGCCTGCCGCCCGGCTAGGAGCGGAGGACTTGAATTCCCAGTGCTAGCACCGCTTACGCGGCGAGAGCGACCGGAGCCTTAAAGTTGTCATTGGCAACTATAAGTGTCGGTCCGATAACGGCGGTACCATGCCGAGCGAAAACACACCCTTTACGCCCTCGTCGATCCTATTTCGCCCCCAGTGGCTCCGCTCGTTTCGAGCGGGCGGAGATGGTGGAGGCGCCGGGTACTGCCCCCGGGTCCAATGGGTTTATTACGATGGCAATTTATCGCCATAGCCGTTGCCGGCAGAGCTAATATAGGTGCGCTTGGTCCGGGATGCAAATAGGCCCGATCAGGTACCGCCCATGATATTGACCGGCCCGGTCGGCGTCTTGAAGCTCTTGGGCCGGACGAGGGGGGTCGGGGCCACGAGGCCCTGCTTGATCGTGGCGCCCGGCGGCAGGTCTGCAGCCGCTACGGTTGGAGAGGGGGCAGGCTCGGCGGCGTTGGGATCGGGCGTCCCCATTGCCTTGGCGACGATGCCGGCGACACAGGCGTCGAGCACGCGGCCGCGCGCTTCCATGTAGCCCGAAGGCGAAAACTGCGCCGGAATTTCGTCGTCGTCCACGGCCGCCACGGTCATCCGGCGCTTGGCGTCAGGGTCGCGTCCGGCCCATTCGAAGCTCAGCCGCAGGGTGTCGGCGAGGGCGCTGGCATCGGCATTCTTGATGATGTTGCCCTCGGCGCTCACCGACCGGCTGAGCGCATCGTCGGAATAGACCACATAGCTGCTGTAATCGGCCGAGGCGGCCATCTGGTAGTAGAGCATGCCGTTTTCGCCGCAGGCGATGGTCATAGAGCCGATGCGGTCGCTGGTTTTCGGGTTGATGTTGGGGGACGAAGCGATGAACAGTCCCGTGCCGTCGGCCTCGATGGTCCAGTCGCCGATCTTGCCGGAGCCATCGGCGTTGATCTCGGCAAGGGCGAGCGGTCCCGTGGCGTCGAGACGGGACGGGGTCGAACCGGTGGTTTCCCGCGCGGGTGTCTCCGCCTGCGGCTCGGATTCGACGGCGGTGGCCTCGGGCTGGGGCTCCTCCGGTCCGCGCGGGTTGCCAGTGAGGGCAGGGACGGGTGCCGGCGCGACTGGCTCCTCTTTCTCCTCCGCCTCCGGCGCGACTGCGGCGACCTGCGCGTCGGGGCTCACCAGGCGCCAGCTGGCATCGACCGAGTCGAACGAGCCCGGGCGGATCATGCCGGCGAGCTCGGCAGTGCGCACCACCTCGCCGTAGCGATCCCAGCCATTGGCGAGCGCCACCAGCAGGTCCTCGCTCTGGGTCTGCAGCACGGCGTACTTTTCGAAGGCGGCCGCGAGGTCGGCATTAACCCGCGCCGCGCCTCGCGACCTTTCGAACATGGCGATGTTGGCGCGGAGGAGCCGCTTCATCGTCTCGCCAGCGGCGACCCGTCCGGTGCCGATCGGCGCAAGGACCACCGAGGCCAGCGTGCGGCCATTGTCGATGAAGGTCTGCGCGAGCTTGACCAGCGCCGGATCAGTCACGCCGCCCTCGTCGATCGCGACCTGGATGGCATCGGCGGCGCGCAGCTGCGTCTCGGCGATCTGGCGCGCGACGCCCAGATTGGCCTCCTGCAGCTGCACCAGCTTGCCGAACAGCTCTTCCACCGTCGTCGGGGCGGTGACCTCCTGGGCCAGTGCGGGGGTGCCGCACATGGCCAAAAGGCCCGCCAGGACTGCCGAACGGACAAATGATGGGATCATGTTCAATACGCGCTACACTAGGCTCTCTTCGGCAGGGACCGTCGCGCGAAAGGCTGAACGCAGTCAACCCGCGCAATTGTGGCAGAACGGCCTCTGGACAAGTCTGTGGACGGTCGAATCGGATAGGATCGTGGTCATGAGCACAGCCCTCAAATTCAAAGATCGCTCCGCGCCCGGACCCCATCCCGAGCAGCAATATCTCGACCTGCTGCGGAAGGCCTGGGAGGAGGGGTTCGAGCGTCGCGACCGCACCGGCGTGGGCACCCGCTCGATCTTCGGCGCCACGGTGCGCTACTCGCTGGCCAACGACTCCGTGCCCCTGCTCACCACCAAGAAGGTGTCTTGGAAAACGGCGGCGCGGGAAATGCTGTGGTTCCTCTCGGGCAGCTCCAGCCTACGGCCGCTGGTGGAGCAGGGGGTTCACATCTGGACGGACTGGCCGCTCGACAAGTACCGCAAGGCCACGGGTGAGGCGATTTCTCGGGACGAATTCGAAGCCCGGATCATCGCCGACGATGCCTTTGCGGCGCAGTGGGGCGACCTCGGTCCGGTCTACGGCGTGCAGTGGCGGCATTGGCCGAAATACGAGCCGGCAGGCGATGGCCTGTTCCAGCGCGATCCCGAGG
>DATCRS010000514.1:0-18708 GCA_036568845.1 Devosia sp.
ACCCATGTCGACGCGGAAGAAATGGTGCGCGGCTGTGCCCATGAGCGCCTTGTCGAGCGGGACCAGCTCGGCTCGCTCGCCGGCAAACATCGGCGTGCCGCCGCCCAGAAGAATCGGAGAGATGTGGAGCCAGAGCTCGTCCAGATGGCCGGCGCGGAGCAGCTGTCGCGCCACGTCGGCGCCGAGCACGAGGACGTTCTTGTCGCCGGCCGCTTCACGGGCCCGACGGGCCATGTCCTCGAGGCCGCCAAAGGCGAAGGTGCCGCCGTTGTCGCCCTTGAACGCCTCGTGCGGACGGTGGGTGACGACGAAGCTCGGCGTGCCGGGCCAGGGCGTGCCGCCCCAGTTCTTCAGGCCGAGGTCGAAGGTGCGCCGCCCGACGATGGTGGCGCCGACCCTGGCGTTGACCTTGTCGAACACCGCGAGGTCCGCCTGCCCGTCCGGGCCGGTCCCCTCCATCCACGCGTGCAATTTCTCGCCGCCATCGCCCATCGGCTCCTCGGCCCGGACGTTCGGGCCGGCAGTGAATCCATCGAGGGACATGGTGACATCCCACACCATTTTGCTCATTGCCTTCTCTCTCCGTTGGAACGAGAGGAAAGCTTAAGCAAATGCTTTTCTATGTCTACCCCTCGGATCGCTCCGTTGTCTCGCGATCGCGCTCGTAGCGCCTTGCGGCCGGAAACGGCGGCAGCCAGGATTCGCGGCGTATGGTCCAGAGCTCGTAGGTCGGACGGAACTGGTCGCGGGCATCGAGGACGCCGAGGTTCACCTCGATTTCGTCGCCCGAGCGCGAAAAGACGGACGAGCCGCAGCGGGGACAGAAAAACCGGCCGGCATAGTCGCGCGTCTCGCCCTCGATCGTCACCGCATCTTCGGGGAAGATGGCAGAGGCATGGAACAGGGCGCCGTGATGCTTGCGGCAATCGAGGCAGTGGCAAATGCCGACCCGGTAGGGTTGCCCGACCGCCAAGATGCGGACCTCGCCGCAAAGGCACCCGCCGGTGACCCTCTCCATGCTGCGTCTCCCTGGTCGGCGTCAGGCGCCGCCCGGGGGCACCTGCTCGTCGGTCGCTTCCGGCTTTTCATCCGGTGGCATTGTCCGTACCACCTCGAGCTTCACCTTGGCCACAAGGCCGGCAACGCCCGCGATGATGGCAAGCCAGGGCGCCGAGAGCGCGACCAGACCACCGGCGACCACGCCGCCGGTCAGCGGGATGGAAAGGAAGACCTCGCCATCGGCCGTCTTGACGTTGAGCTTTCGCACATTGCCTTCAGCAATCAGGCGGTTGATCTCATTGAGCAGCTGCTGGCCGGTGGTCTCGATTTCCTCGGTAAAGCTCTTCCAGCCGTCCTTGCGTTCGTCGTCCATCGTCGCCTCCATGGGTTGCATCTTTGGCTCCCATATGGGTACCGGATGGGCCTTGATCCAGCACAAGTCGTTGCCGTGCCGCATTCGGCACCCCATATTGGGCTCATGAAGACGATAGCTCTTGCCACTTTGATGGTTGTTGCAGGCGTCGGTGGTGCCACGGCGCAGTGCCGGAGCCTGCCCGACGATGCAACGACCGGCTATACCGGCAACGGCACGGCTTTAGCCGTGTGCCGGCAGAAGGAGCTCGGGGAAACGGTGCGCGACCGGCAGTTCGAGCAGCAGATCAACGGCCAGCTGCGACAGCTCGAGCTGCAAATGCGATTGAACGAGCAGCTCAACCGCGCGCAGCAGAACCTCTTCACCACCGTCCCGGCTTTCCCCGTCCCGACCTTCCGATGAGCCCCGCCGAGCTGATGCGCGACCGGCTCAAAGCCTGGCCGCAGGGCTACTTCACCGCGACCTTCCGCGGCCGCCGCTATGGGGTTTCGAACACCAGCCATGCCGGCGGCAGGAGCCTCAAGCTTTATGCGGAGGAACTCGGCGGCACCGACTTCGTCAGCCTCAATCTCTACACGCCGGAGGCCGGTGAAGCAGCGCTCCGCCCCTGCGAGATGCCGGTCGAAAAGGTCCTCGACTTTGTGCGCGAGGCCATGCCGGTGACGGGCTAAGTACTCTCGCATGCCGTTCTTGTAATGTTCTTGTGATCGACAATAGAGCCTGCTAGCGTAGGACCCGGGTAGGGGGTTCTGCGTATGGTCACCCGCGTGCAGACGGTGGCGTTCCAGGGCATCGACGCGGTGCCGGTTGACGTGCAGGTGCAGATTGCGCCCGGCGTGGTGAAATTCCTGCTTGTCGGCCTGCCCGACAAGGCGGTGAAGGAGTCGACCGAACGGGTGCATGCCGCGCTTTATGCGTCCGGCCTCAGCCTGCCGCCCAAGCGCATCACGGTGAACCTTGCGCCGGCAGACCTCCCCAAGGAAGGCAGCCACTACGACCTGCCCATCGCCCTGGGCCTCATGGCGGCCATCGGCGCCATCCCGTCGGACGCGCTCGATGGTCACATGGCGGTCGGCGAGCTGGCCCTCGACGGCCGCCTGGCACCGACGCCGGGCGTGCTGCCGGCCGCGATCGCCGCTGCATCGCGCAATCTCGGCATCATCTGCGCCGAAGCGTCCGGGCCCGAGGCGGCCTGGGCGGGTGAAGATGTCGACATCATCGCGCCGCAGAGCCTTTTAGCGCTGGTCAACCATCTTGCCGGCTTCCAGCTCTGTGGCCGGCCGCAGCCGCGCCGCCGGGTGAACGGCGCAGCCCTGCCCGACCTCGCAGAGGTGCGCGGGCAGGAGGTGGCGCGCCGTGCGCTCGAAGTCGCCGCAGCCGGTGGCCACAACCTCTTGATGATCGGCCCGCCCGGCGCCGGCAAATCCATGCTGGCCTCGCGCCTGCCCTCGATCCTGCCGCCGCTCAGCCCGCGGGAGCTGCTCGACGTCTCGATGATCCAATCGATCGCAGGGGAGCTCGCCGATGGAGCGCTGTCCGACCGGCGGCCGTTCCGCTCGCCGCACCATTCAGCCTCGATGGCCGCGCTGGTTGGCGGCGGCCTCAAGGTTCGGCCGGGCGAGGTGAGTCTCGCGCATAACGGCGTGCTCTTCCTCGACGAGCTGCCCGAATTCACGCCTTCGGTGCTAGACAGCCTGCGCCAGCCCCTCGAATCCGGCGAGACGGTCATCGCCCGCGCCAATGCGCGCGTCACCTTCCCGGCTCGGTTCCAGCTCGTCGCGGCGATGAATCCCTGCAAATGCGGCCTCGCCGGTACGCCGGGCCACACCTGCCGGCGCGGCGCGGCCTGCGCGGCCGACTACCAGGGGCGTGTCTCCGGCCCCTTCCTCGACCGCATCGACCTGCGTGTCGACGTGCCGGCCGTTTCTGCCGCCGACATGATCGGACCCGCCAGCGGCGAGCCATCCAGCGCCGTTGCCGCGCGCGTCGAGAAGGCTCGCGAGACGCAGCGGCAGCGCTATATCGATGCAGGCCATCCGGAGGTTTTCACCAATGCGGCGGCGGGCGCCTCGCTGATCGAAGCGGTGGTCAATCCGGACAAGGAGAGCCAGGCCCTGCTGCTGCAAGCCTCGGAGCGCTTCTCGCTCTCGGCCCGCGCCTACCATCGGGTGCTGAAGGTTGCCCGCACCCTCGCCGACTTGGCCGGCGCCGATCGCGTCGCCCGCCCGCATATCGCCGAGGCGCTGAGCTACCGAATGAACCTCGGAGCAGCATGAGCGGCACGGTAAACAAAGGCTGAACGGAGCACTCAGGGGCAATTCAAGCACACGCCGTCATATCGCCGCCCAACAGCAAACCAGCGGCGCGGCCGCATCAGGAGATATGACGAAATGAAGCTTTCGACCCTCGCCGCCATCGCGGCTACCGCCACTCTCGTGGCTCTCTCGACCTCCAGCGCCTATGCGCTTTCGTGTAAGGGCGGCTGCCCTCCCGGCCCATTCAACCCGGGCAAGGGCAAGGGCGGCTATGCTGCCGAGAGCACCGCCTCCTGCAGCGCCGAACTCTCGTTCATGCGCCGCGTGAAGCCGGAGCAGATCGAGGCGATCGGCGAGGGTGACCGCGTTACGGTTACGCCCTATTGCGAGGATGAGGAGGCCGGTTCGCTCCGCGCCTCGGGCAATGCCGGTGCGCTGCGCGCGCCGATCGGCGAGAACCCGGTGCTGATGGCAGCCCTCACTGCCGAGAACTATTCCAACGAGGACGTCGTCGCGGTTCGCATGACCCAGCACGGCGCCATCCTCTACGTCGCCCACTACGGCTACTGAGACCAACCGCCTGCTTGCGCGCGGATCGAAAGGACGGAGGCGTATCGCCTCCGTCCCTCTTTCTATCGCGCGAACGCCTCGAACGGATTGGTGTGCGTCAGCTGCACGATGTCCGCCTCGCTGACGCCAGCCGCCCGCAGCTTGGGCAGCAGTGATGTTGAGAGATGCGTATAGGGCTTTGGCGTTCCGCCGCCGGGCTGCGCCGGGTCGAACCAACCGCGATCGTGGCTGAGCAGCAGTTGCCGACCCCGACCGGCTTCGAGCACTTTCAGGATCAGCGGCAGCAGGTCGCTGTCGTCGACCCAGCCGATATTGTCGTATTCGATCCATGCGCCGCGTTCCGCCACGGCGAGGTTGAGCCCAAAGTCCTTTTCGGCCTGAGTGTGGATCGAAATGAAGCGGTCGGCCCGATAGCCCTCGGCTTCGATGATGTCGAGCTGGTCCATCACGACGCGCCCCTTGATCGTGTGGCTACCGATCACCGCATCTGTCCGCTTAGCGGCTCGCGCCGCGGCCCGCAGGATGCGCTCTTCGAGGGGCGTGATCCCGTCGTCGCCGGCTGAAAGCTTGATCCAGCCGGCACGGTAGTCGGCCTCGTCGAACCGCTCTTCCAGCTCCCGCACCATCCAGGCCTCGAGCTCGGCTTCGCTCGCCTGGGCCACCCATGCGGGTATCCAGGGTTCGCGATAGTTGCCGGTGGGGACGACGATGGGGAAGTTGGTGGCTCGTGACACCGCAAGGTCGAAATCGGCGCGACGCCCGACGCCACCGGTCGAGCATTCGACCAACGCCGTGATGCCTAACGCCTTGATCCGTTCGATCTCGGGCGCCATCAGCCGCACCACCTCCTCGGCGTCGGCCTCGGCATAGCCCGGCTGGTCCGGCTTCCGCAGGTCAACAAACACATGCTCGTGCGGCAGGATCATGCCGAGCTGATCGGCCGTCATCGGTCCGAGCGTCGTCCAGAGCTGCTTTGCCATCTTGTTCCCTCTTCTCGCCTGCCTCGGGTAACACGAAGAGAGGAATAAACGAAAACCCCCGGATGGTGACATCCGGGGGTTCGCGGCTGTGGCGTTCAGATCAGGGGAGCTTGATCTTGTCGATAAGCTGCGGATTGAACTTGAGCTTCTTGCCGCCGGCGCTCGGCTCGGCAAGCGACTGGGCCATGGCGACGCCGAGCACGCGGCTCACGCCACGGGCATTCTGCGGGCCGTCCCATTCGCACCAGGTCTGGGCGCCGACGAACTCGCACTCGATCTGGACATTGCCGAGATCGCAGCTGCCGGCCGGATAGAAGTCGCCGCCATAGGTCTCGCAACGGTCGGCGAAGGCGCCGCTGCCGATCTGGTAGGCGCCGGCGCCGGCCTGGGCCTGCGAGACGCCGGAGAGGCCGGCAACGATGGCAACGAGGGCGAAAGTGAGCTTGGTCTTGGTCATCTGAACTATCCTGACTTTTGGAGCGAGGCGTCGCGCCGTCGCTTTCGTTGCCAGGGGTATTAGCCAACCAAGTCTCGACCAGCGCTGAACCTCTCGTTTGGGTTGCGTTCATCGCGGCGTACCGTCCAAGCCGTTGAACCCCATGGCCTCTTGCCGCTATCGTCGCGACGTCCGGAGTGGAGGGCGCCCCGTGAGTCTCAGGACCTACCGCAAGCTGGCGCAGAACAACCGGCTCGCCAACCGCCGCCTGCTCGAGGCCTGCAAGGGGTTGGCCCCGGGTGAGTTCGAAGCGACGCGAACCAGCTTCTTCCCGACCATCAAGATGACGCTCAATCACATCCTCACCGTGGATTGGTTCTATGTCGATGCGCTCGAAGGCGGGACGCTGGGGCCGAGAGCCTGGGAGGTCGAGGAGCCGTTCGACGACATCGCTTCCCTCGCCGACGCCCAGTACCAGGTCGACGATCGCCTGCTGCGCTTCACATCAGGGCTCACCGACGAAATGCTCGCCGCGCCCACCTACATGCACCGCGAAACACACGTTGCGACCGATCGCACCGACGACGTGCTGCTGCATCTGTTCTTGCACCAGACCCACCACCGGGGACAGGTCCACGCCATGCTCGCAGGCACGTCGGTGAGACCGCCCCAACTCGACGAGTTCGTGATGACTGGCGACGCCCGGTTCCGCGGCGACGATCTGGCCGCGCTCGGCTGGAGCGAGGCGGAGCTCATGCAGTGACGAGCGCTCCAGTCCGTGTTCTCGCCGCCCTCCTCGTGCTCGGCCTCGCCTTCGCGGCTGTGCAACTGGGGCGCGCACCGCTCGACCTGTTCTGGATCTACCTCGTCCTCGGGGCGTTGAGCTTTGCCAATTACTGGCGCGACAAGCGCGCCGCCGAAGCCAGTCGCGATCGTGTTCCCGAGCGTTCCCTGCTGCTGCTCGATCTGGTCTTCGGCATTGCCGGCGGCCTGCTGGCCCAGGCGCTGCTGCGGCACAAGACGGCCAAGCCAAGCTTCGCCCCGCTCAGCCTTGCCATTGCCGCTTTGCACATCCTCGGGCTCGCGCTGCTGGTTCTCGGCGTCGTGAACTATCCCGCCTAGACGTTCCGCACCCGTTTGTGGTCGAAGTGCCGCGTACCATCCACGCCTTCGCGAAGGAGAAGAAGCATGAAGATCAAATACACGGCTCACGCCACGGCCGAACATGGCGGACGCGGTGTCGGCAACGTGGCCACCGATGACGGCAAGGTGGCGGTAAAGCTCTCCCAGCCCAAGGCGATGGGCGGCGACGACGGTCCGGGCACCAATCCTGATCAGCTCTTCGCCATGGCCTATTCGGCCTGCTTCCTCGGCGCCATGCACACCGCCGCGCGGCGCGAAAAGAAGACCCTGCCAGAGGGTGCGACGGTGACGGGCGCAGTCAGTTTTGCCGATCGCGAGGACAATGTCGGCTTCACCATCGTCGCCGCACTCGAGGCCAAGGTGCCGGGTTGGAGCAAGGATGACGTAGAGGCCATCATGCTGAAGGCCCACGATATCTGCCCCTATTCCAACCTCATCCGCTACGAGCACTCGGTCGAGTTGAAGGCCGGCTGAGAGGAACTCCCCAAAGTCAGGCAAGTTGAAGGAGCACCATGCGTGATCCTCGCTCCTGCATCTGGGACCTTTTTGCCGGCTGGCTCGCGGCGCAGCTCTTTCTCGCCGCGCTCGTCTTCCTTGATGTCAATGGGATCGGCGGCCTGCTGGCGCGAGCCGACGATCCCGGGCTGCCACTGCTGCTGCTCTCCCTCGCCCTCGGCGGCCTTGTCGGCATCGGGGCGCTGGCGACGGGGCTGGCCCGCTCCGGCCATCAGCGCACCTTGCCGAAGAACGTGCGAATGTCCTCGACCAGCAGATCTGGCGCGTCCATAGCAGCGAAATGTCCGCCACGGGGCATCTCGGTCCAGTGAACGATATTGTTGCCACGTTCGGCAAAGCTGCGCACTGACCGGAAATCCCACGGAAACACCGCCACGCCGGTGGGTGTGGCATTCCAATCCTCGCGATAGCCCGCACCGGACCGGGCGTCCTCGAGATAGATGCTGGTCGCCGAACCGGCCGAACCGGTGAACCAGTAGACCGAGGCGTGGGTCAGGTAGGTCTCACGGTCGACGAACTGCGCGCCTTCGCCCTCAAAGCCGAAGAACAGCTCCGCATGCCAGGCCAGCACGGCTGAAGGCGAGTCGGTGAGCCCGAAGCTCAGTGTCCCGGGCCGCTTCTGCTGGATGTCCATGTAGCCGGAATATTTCCGGAACGAATCGAGGTTCTTGAAGCCGTCGCGCTCGAACGGCGAGAGCTTCTCCATCTCGCCCGGCGTCCCCTTCGGGTAGGCAAAGATCTGCTGCAGGTGCACGCCCACGAGCCCCTCCGGGTGGAGGATGCCCAGCTCCTTGCTGATCAAGCCACCAATGTCCCCGCCCTGCGCGCCATAGCGGTGGTAGCCGAGCCCTTTCATCAGCGTGTCCCACGCCCTGGCGGTGCGGGCGCTGTCCCAGCCGGGCCCGGAAAGGGGCGTCGACCAGCCGTAGCCCGGCGCCGACGGGATCACGAGATCGAAGGCCAGCGCCGGATCGAGCCCATGCGCGCGTGGGTCGGTGAGGAGACCGATGACCGGGAAGAACTCGTAGACGCTCGACGGCCAGCCATGGGTGAGGATCAGCGGGAAGGCATCCGGCTCCTTCGACTTGATATGGAGGAAGTGAATCGTCTGCCCGTCGATTTCGGTGAGGAATTGCGGGTAGCGGTTGAACGCCGCTTCGGCCTTGGCGAAGTCGAAATGCTCGCCCCATTGCCGGGCCAGCTCCCGGATGAAGCCGACCGGCTGTCCGTGGCTCCAGCCCTCGCCCACCTGCGTCGGCCACTTGGTCATCGCCAGCCGCTCCCTGAGGTCGGCCACGGCTTCGGCGGAGAATTCGACTTTGAATGGCGTGAATTGCATTTCTCTTGTCCTTTCCGCGGCGGAACGTTCCTGCCGTCGAAAAGACCCTGCGCCACCCCTGCTGACAGGCCGTGGCAGCAGAAATGCTACCGCGCCTCCGCCGCCCAGTCGGGGTGCAGGCGTTCCCATTCCTGTTGCCACTCCTTGGCCAATACGGCGCGGCGGCGGCCATAGCGGTGGTCGGTGAGCTCGGCGGCAGCCACGCGGTCGGTGCGGAAGTTGCGGAAGGCCTCGCGCATGCAGCACCAGGCGACGACGATCTGCTTGCCTTCGTAGTAGGCGAGCTGCACCGGCCAGATATCGCGCTCGGACGATCGGCCCTGCTCGTCGCCATAGGTGATGTGAAGCGCCTTTTCCTCGCGCATTGCGGTGCGGATCGGCCCAAGCACGGAGACCGGCTCTCCCGGCCCGCGCATCAGCACCGGCCAGAGGCCCGTATCCTTGATGCGATCGCGAAGATCCTCGGGCGAAGCGGTGGCGATCTTGGCGAGCGCATTCTTGGCCGCTCCGGCAAGTCCCGCGTCCGGCTGTGCCTCTACCCAGCGGCCGCCCAACACGAGTGCTTCGAGCTCCTCGGGGGTGAACATCAGCGGCGGCAGGAAAAAGCCGGGCCTCAGCATGTAGCCCACCCCGGCCTCGCCATCGATCGGCGCGCCGAGACCGATGAGGGTCTGCACGTCGCGGTAGAGCGTTCGCACCGAGACGCCCTGCTCCTCTGCAAGGGCCGCCGCCGTGACCGGACGGCGATGGCGCCGCAGCGCGTCCATGATCGAAAACAGGCGTTCGGTCTTGTCCAAGTCCGCATCTCCCAAGCATCCCTGCCTAGCCCAATTCTCCTATCCGCACCATTGCCAGCGCCTGCTGACAGATCCGGTCAGCATTGACATTTCGTCATATACCGAAATAATGTCTGCCCGCGATGGAGGTGCAGATGGACAAGACTCACACGCCGAACGGCATCGGCCATTTCGACATTGCCGGGCCCAGCCTGGAACCGCTCTCGAGTTTCTATACCCGTGTACTGGGTTGGGAGGTGACGCCGCGCGGGCCCGGCTACGCCATGGTCGCGACACCCCATGGCGGACCCAACGGCGCGATCGTCGAGGCCGAGCATGCTTCGATCACCATCGGCGTCGTGGTACCCGACCTGGTGTCGGCGCTCGCGGCGGCGGAGAGCAACGGCGGCAGCATCGCCATGCCGCCGACCGAGAATGGCTGGGTGAAGAAGGCGCAGGTCCGGGATCCGGCCGGCAACCTGCTGACGCTGATCCAGGGTTGATGCCCGACGGCTTCGACCTCGATGAGGTCCTGCGGGCGCTTTCCCACGCCGACCGGCGGCGCTTCGTGATGGCCTGCCTCGACGAGGCCAAAGCGGCTGGCGAGCTGGCGGGGCTCAGCGAGTTGTCGCTCGCCACGGTATCCGAGCACCTCAAGGTGCTGCGCAAATCGGGCTTACTGATCCTCGATCGCAGCGGCCGGTTCTGGCTCTACCGCACCGATCGCGCAGTACTGGAGCGCGCCGGCCGCGAGGTGCTGGCTATGCTCGACAGCCGCTAGCCCAGCGCCGCTGCCTTCTCGGCCAATCCGGCGAAGACGCGCCAGTTGCGTTGCGTCATCGTGGCGCCCAGCATTTTCTCGATCCGGAGTTTTGACCCGGCAATGGTTTGGTATTCGACCACCAGATGCGCCCCGACGGTGGCGATCCGTTCCGGCCCGTCCCAGTCACTGATCGCGCTCCAGTCCGGCGCCTTGTGAAAGGTGCAGACGCCGATTTCGGCCGGCCGCTCCGCCGCCGCCTCAGGAAAGGGGTTGGCCGCGACCACCGCTGCCATTTTCGCCGGCGTACCGATGAACACCTCTTGGGCGGCACCGAGCCCAAAGCCGGCGAGAGCATCCTGCACGATCTTCCGCACCGCCGTTTCGGATCCTGCCGACCGGAAGATCACGTTGCCGGTGTTGCCGACCGTGATCACGTCCTCGAGCCCGGCGGCCACGCAGGCATCCCGCAGCGCCACCATCTTCATCTTTGCGTGGGTCACCGGGCCGATGGCCCGGATCAGCGCCACATAGACCGGCATCAGGCGATCTCGAACTCGCACCAGTGCGAATAGGGCCGCTCGGGCGAGTACCAGATCGAAGGGAAATGCGGGTGGTGCACGGCGTCGGGGAACGCCTGGTCTTCGAGGCAGAAGCCCGAGAAATGGCGATAGTGCTTGCCGCCCAGGCCCATCATCTGCACGTCGGTGTAGACCGCGTTGTAAAACTGCAGCCCCGGCTGGTCCGACCACAGCCTCAGCGTCAGCGACTTGTCCGGCGCCGTAACGATGGCGACGGGCTCGCCGACGTCGCGGCCCTGGTCGAGCACCAGGTTGATGTCATAGGAGCGCGGGTTGCCGCCTGCTCCGCGCAGCGTCGTCGGCTTGCGAAGGTCGTATTGGGTCCCCGCTACCGGCCGGATCACGCCGGTCGGGATCAGCTCGGCATCGAGCTCGGTATAGGCATTGGCGCGCAGCTCGAACATATGATCGAGCACTGTCTCAGTACCGCCCAGGTTGAAATACTGGTGCTGCACCACGTTGATCGGGGTCTTCCGATCCGTCGTCGCCGAGAGCTCCAGCCGCAGCTTGTTGCCCTTGAGCGAATAGACCGCGGTGAAATCGACGTTCCCCGGATAACCCATATGGCCGTCCGGCGAATGGTAGGTGAACCGCACGGCATTGTCCGCGTCGTCCGCCTCGCCCTGCCAGACCACGCGGCCCAGCCCTTCGGGCCCGCCATGCAGCGAGTTGCCGCCCTCATTGGGCGGTACCGTGTAGGTCTTGCCGTCGATCTCGAACTGCGCCTTGCCGATGCGGTTGGCAACACGGCCGGCAAGCGAGCCGAAATGCGGCGAGTCCGAGAGATAGGGCGGGAAGCGCTCGAACCCGAGCACCACCGAGCGCTTACCGCCTGATTTCAGCGGCACGCGCCAATCGCGCACGGCGACGCCGTACTCAATGATGTCGACCTCGACGCCTGTGTCCGAGCTCAGCCGGAACTGCCGCACCGGCTTGCCGTGAAATTCGCCGAACGCGCTGACCGCGACCGCCATGACTCCTCGCTCCTCTTGCTCTTGCGGCAAGGGTGATATCTCGCTTCGCCTCGGCCCGCCAAGCACTTCCGGACAGGAAAACCGTTGACGGCGCCAAGCTCGGGCGTTCAACTGCGGCCCGCAAGCCTTGGGGGTAGACATTGAGCGACAAGCAGCCGGCGCGGCGCGCCACCGTGCATGATGTCGCGCGGCATGCCGGCGTGTCGTTGGCAACGGTCGATCGCGTGCTCAACCGCCGTCCCGGGGTCCGTCCCGCCACGGCCGAAAAGGTCGAATCGGCCATTGCTGCGCTGGACTTCCGCCGCGATCTTTCCGCATCGCTGCTGGCGCGGGCTCGCGACCTGCATGTGCAGTTCGTCCTGCCCGATGGGCGCAACGAGTTCATGGCTAACCTCGCGGGCGCCATCCAGCGGCGCGCGCGCCTCGGTCGCGCCGAGCGGCTGCATCTCGAAATCGTGCGGGTGCGCCAGATGGATGCCGCCGCACTCGCCGAACGGCTCGGCCAGCTCGACCGCAAGAGCTGCGACTGCGCCGTCATCGTCGCCACTGATGACGAAGCGGTGCGCAAGGCGGTCGACACGCTGAACCGCCGCGGCGTTGCGGTGATGACGCTGGTCTCCGATCTTCCCAATTCGGCACGCCGGCTCTTCATCGGCATCGACAACGTCGCCGCCGGGCGCACCGCCGCCTCGCTGATGGGCCGCTTCGTCGGCACCGGCAAGGTGGCGCTGATCGCCGGTTCCCTCGGTCTTCGCGACCACCAGGACCGGCTCGAGGGTTTCCGCGAGGTTGCGGCGCGCGAGTTCCCGAAACTCCAGCTCATCGGCCCCTACGAGGCGCATGACGACCGCGGCGAAACCGAACAGTTTGCCGCCGGGCTGCTGCGCGAGCATGCCGATCTCAAGGGCATCTACAATTTGGGCGCCGGCAATGCCGGCCTCATCGCCGCGCTCGAAAGCTCGGGCCGTGCCGGCTCCGTGCACGTGATCGCGCACGAACTCTCCGAACCGACCCAGGCGGGCCTGCGCTCGGGCGCCATCGATGTCGTGCTCGACCAGAACCCGGATGGGGAGATCCGCGCCGCGGTCGCGGCCGCGCGGACACTGGCCCTCGGGCAGGGCGGCGAGCCGCATGCGGAGCCCATTGAAATCGGCATTTTTCTGCGCGACAATCTGCGCTAAGAAGCAATCCGACAAGTCGAACCGGCGCCAAGCCGGGTGGGGAGGCCAGTTTGCATATCTTGATGGGCGGCTCTGAGGTACGTGCCTCATGAGCTATCTCGGTATCGATGTCGGCACGTCCGGCGTGAAGGCGTATGTCATCGACCGCCAGGGCAAGCCTCTCGGCGAAGCCAATGCAAAGGCAGTCGAGCCGGTCCGTCCGCATCCCGGCTGGTCGGAGCAGCAACCCTTCGATTGGTGGTCGGCCACCCTCGAGGCGGTGGACAAGCTCGCCAAAGCGCATCCCGAGGCGGTCGCCAAGGTCCGCGGCATCGGCCTTTCCGGCCACATGCATGGCGCCACCCTGCTCGATAAGAACAACCAGGTTCTCCGTCCCGCCATTCTCTGGAACGACGGCCGCTCGGCCGAGGAATGCCGCGAGATGGAGGCGGCGCTGCCGACGCTGCGCCAGATCGCCGGCAACATCGCCATGCCGGGCTTTACCGCACCCAAGATCGCCTGGGTGCGGAAGCACGAGCCGCAGGTGTACGAGAAGATCGCGAAGGTCCTGCTGCCCAAGGCCTATGTCCGGCTGCTGCTCACCGGCGAGCATGTCGAGGACATGTCGGACGCCGCCGGCACGCTCTGGCTCGATGTGGGCAAGCGCGACTGGTCGGACGAGCTCCTCGCCGTCACCGGCCTCAACCGCTCGCACATGCCGCGCCTTGTCGAGGGCTCGGCGCCCTCGGGGAACCTGAAGCCCGAACTGGCGCAACGCTGGGGCATGACCGGCACCGTGGTGGTGGCTGGCGGCGCCGGCGACAATGCCGCCTCAGGCTGCGGCATCGGCGCCATCCGGCCCGGCGAAGGCTTCGTGTCGCTCGGCACGTCGGGCGTCGTGTTCGTCTCCAACGAAAGGTTCAGCCCCAATACCGAGGGCGCCGTTCACGCCTTCTGTCACGCCATCCCGAACACCTGGCACCAGATGGGCGTCATCCTTTCGGCCACCGACAGCCTCAACTGGCTGGCCAAGATCACCGGGCAGGATGCCGCCAAGCTTTCCGGCCAGGTCGAAGCGTCGTTCACCGGGCCCGGCGAGGAAATCTTCCTGCCCTATCTCTCGGGCGAACGCACACCGCACAACAATGCCAATGCGCGCGGCTCCTTCGTCGGCCTCTCGCATCTTTCCGACCCGACCCGGCTCGCACAGGCCGTGATGGAGGGCGTCACCTTTGCGGTGCGTGATTGCCAGCGCGTCCTCAATGACGCCGGAACCCGCTTCGATCGCCTGCTCGCCGTTGGCGGCGGCTCGCGCTCCGAGACCTGGCTCAAGATGATCGCCACCAATCTCGACATCGAAATCGCCCTCCCCGAGGATGGCGATTTCGGTGGTGCGCTCGGCGCAGCGCGTCTCGGCCTCTGCGCCGCTGAAGGCGCTGACCCCAGGGAAGTGATGACCATGCCCGGCATAAAAAAGGTGATCGGGCCCGACGCATCGCTTCGCTCTGCCTATTCCGACCAATATGCGCGCTATCGCGCCCTTTATCCTGCCATCGAGGAGGCTCGTTCGTGACCGATTTCTTCAAGGGTATCTCGCCCGTCAAGTTCGAGGGCGCTCAGTCCAAGAACCCCTTGGCCTACCGCCACTACAACAAGGACGAGATGGTCCTGGGTAAGCGGATGGAAGACCACATCCGCCCCGCCATCGCCTATTGGCACACCTTCGCCTGGGAAGGCGGCGACCCGTTCGGCGGCCGCACCTTCGACCGCCCCTGGTATGTGGGCGGCATTGAGGGCGCCAAGATCAAGGCGGACGTCGCCTTCGAGCTCTTCGAACTGCTCGATGCCCCCTTCTTCTGCTTCCACGACGTCGATGTTGCGCCGGAAGGCGACAGCCTCGCCGAGAGCAACAAGAACCTGCGCACCATCACCGACATCTTCGCCAAGAAGATGCAGAGCTCGCGCACCCGCCTGCTCTGGGGCACGGCGAACCTCTTCTCGAACCGCCGCTACATGGCCGGCGCCGCCACCAATCCCGACCCTTACGTGTTCGCCTATGCCGCCGGCCAGGTGAAGACCATGCTCGAGGTCACCCACGACCTCGGCGGCGCCAACTACGTGCTCTGGGGCGGCCGCGAGGGCTACGAGACGCTGCTCAACACCAACCTAAAGCAGGAGCAGGACCAGGCGGCCCGCTTCCTCTCGCTGGTCATCGACCACGCCAAGAAGATCGGCTTCAAGGGCCAGCTCCTCATCGAGCCCAAGCCGCAGGAGCCGACCAAGCATCAGTACGACTACGACGTCGCGACGGTTTACGGATTCCTCAAGACCTACGGTCTCGAGAAAGAGGTGAAGGTCAATATCGAGGTGGGCCATGCCTTCCTCGCCGGCCACAGCTTCGAGCACGAGCTGGCGCTCGCCGGCAGCCTCGGCATTCTCGGCTCGGTCGACGCCAACCGCAACGACCTGCAGTCGGGCTGGGACACCGACCAGTTCCCCAATAATCCGGGCGAAATGGCGCTGGCCTTCTACTACATCCTCAAGGCCGGCGGCCTCGGCAAGGGCGGCTTCAACTTCGACGCCAAGGTGCGCCGCCAGTCGCTCGACCCGGCCGATCTGCTCTACGGCCACGTCGGCGGCCTCGACACCTTGGCGCGCGGCCTCAAGGGCGCAGCCGCGATGATCGAGGACGGCACCTTCGACAAGGCGCTGGAAGACCGCTACGCCGGCTGGAAGGAAAAGGGCGCCGCCGCCATGCTTGCCGGCGACCGCACGCTGGAGCAGATCGCCGACTGGGTCGAAAAGGACAACATCAACCCGCAGCCCCGCTCCGGCCGCCAGGAATACCTCGAAAACCTGGTCAACCGGTTCGTCTAGGAGGCGTCATGGGCCGACTGAGACTGCATCACGTAGCCATCATCGTGACTGATCTCGAGCGGTCCGCCGCATTCTATCGCGAGCTGTTCGGTCTGGAACCGATTGCTCGGCCACCTTTTCCCATCCCCGGCATGTGGCTGGGGGTGGGCGAGCTTGCCGTGCACCCGACCGTCTATCCGACGGGCAACTTCCGCACCCGCGGGGTCGACAACGATGACATCCACTTCGCCTTCAACACCGATGATTTCGAGGGATTTGTCGCCCGAGCCGAAGCCATGGGCTTCCGCGCCGATGCCGACGCGGACGATCCCCGGCGCATGATCCTCAAACGCCAGGGCATTGCGGGTTTTCCGCAGCTCTACCTCACCGATCCCGACCGCAACATTGTCGAAGTCAACGGCGCGCCGTGAGCGCCGCAAGCGAGACCCATGCCCCAGATCACCAACCCCATCCTCCCGGGATTCAATCCGGACCCCTCGATCCTCCGGGTCGGCGAGGACTATTACATCGCAACGTCGACCTTCGAGTGGTACCCGGGCGTGCAGATCCATCATTCGAAGGACCTGGCGAACTGGGATCTCGTCACCCGTCCGCTCAACCGCAAGAGCCAGCTCGACATGCGCGGCGATCCCGACAGCTGCGGCATCTGGGCGCCCTGCCTCACCCATGACGGCGAGAAGTTCTGGCTGGTCTATACCGACGTCAAGCGCAAGGACGGCTCGTTCAAGGACGCGCACAACTACATCGTCTGGTCCGAGACCATCGAGGGGCCGTGGTCGGACCCGATCTACATCAACTCCTCGGGTTTCGACCCGTCGCTGTTCCATGACGACGACGGACGCAAGTGGTTCGTCAACATGATGTGGGACCACCGCCGGCGGCCGCTGCTTTTCGCCGGCATCGCGCTCCAGGAGTTCGATCCCAAGCAGGGCAAGCTCGTCGGCCCGTGTACCAATATCTACCAGGGCACCGATCTGAAGCTCGTCGAAGGTCCGCATCTCTACAAGCGCAACGGCTGGTACTACCTGCTCACCGCCGAGGGCGGCACCGCGTATGAGCATGCCTGTACCTTCGCCCGCTCGCGCACCATCGACGGGCAATACGAGACCCATCCGCAAAAGCACATCCTGACGTCGAAGGATGCGCCATTCGCGGCGCTGCAGCGCGCCGGCCATGGCGATATCGTCGAGACGCCCGAGGGCAAGACCTATCTGGTGCATCTGACCGGCCGACCCACCACGCAGGAGCGCCGCTGCGTGCTCGGCCGCGAGACGGCGATTCAGGAGGCCTATTGGGGCGACGACGACTGGCTCTATGTCAAGAACGGACCGGTCCCGTCCCTGCATGTGGAAGTCCCTGGCACGCGCGACGACAACACTTACTGGACCGAAAAGCGCTACGGTTTTGAGCGCGAGCTGCACAAGGATTTCCAGTGGCTCCGTACGCCGGAGACGGAGCGCATCTTCTCGCTCACCGACGGCAAGCTGCGGCTTTACGGGCGCGAGTCGATCGGTTCGTGGTTTGAACAGGCGCTGGTCGCGCGCCGCCAGACCCACTTCTCCTACGACGCCGAGACGGTCATCGACTTCTCGCCCACCGACGAGCGCCAGTTCGCCGGCCTCACCGCCTACTACTCGCGCTACAACTTCTTCTATCTCACGGTCACCGCGCATTCGGACGGCAAGCGCGAGTTGCTGATCATGAGCTCGGAAATCTCCTGGCCCGATGGCAACCTGAAGTTCCCGGCCGACCCGGTGCGGATTCCTAACGAGGGCAAGGTCAAGCTTGCGCTCACCGTCCGCGGGGCCCAGCTGCAGTTTTTCTACGCTCTCGAAGGCGAGGACCTCAAACCCATCGGCCCGGTGCTCGACGCCTCGATCCTCTCCGACGAGTGCGGTGGCCACCAGGCTCATGGCAGCTTCACCGGCGCCTTTGTGGGCGTCGCTGCCAGCGACCTCAACGGCACAGCGCTCCACGCCGATTTCGACTATTTCCTCTATCGGCCGGTCCACCACGCATCGGACCGCTACGAGATCTGAGGCCAAAAAATGAAAGTCGCAGTCACCGGAGGCACCGGTTCTTGGGACCGGGGCCTGGGACCGGTCGTGATCAAAGCGCTTGAGGACGCAGGTCACGAGGTCACCAATCTCGACCGCGCCATTCCCGGCGGTATCGAAAGCCGGGGCTTCATCAAGGTCGATCTCACCGATTATGGCGCCACCTTCGCGGCGCTCCACGGACACGATGCCATCATCCAGCTCGCCGCCAATGGCGAGCCGGACTGGAATCATGTCTCCGGCGCCGCGCGCTTCCACGTCAACACGCTGATCGCCTACAATGTCTTCCAGGCCGCCGCGTTCCTCGGCATCAAACGCGTTGTCTGGGCCTCGTCCGAAACGGTGCTCGGCTTTCCGTTCGACATCCACCCCACGCTGCTGCCGACACTGGACGAAGATCCGCCGATCCCCACCTCGTCCTACGGCATCTCCAAGGCGGTGACCGAGGATCTCGCCCGCCACATGTCGCGCGTCTACGGCACGACTTTTGTCGGCCTGCGGTTCTCCAACATCTTCTATGATACGTCCGGTCACCCCACGAGCTACGAGAGGCTGCCGCAATTCTGGGCCGATCCGCCATCGCGCCGCGCCGATCTCTGGGCCTATGTCGATAGCCGCGACGTCGCCCAAGCCTGCCTCAAGGCGCTCACCGCCAATGTCACCGGCGCGCCGGTCATGACCATCGCCGCCCCCGATACGCTGATGACTCAGACCAATGAGGAACTGCTGGCCATGACCTTCCCGGGCTGCAAGCTCCGCCCCGGCACCGGCCCGCACGAAACGCTGATCTCGATCCAGGCCGCCCGCGACCTCATCGGCTACGACCCCGAATGGACCTGGCGGCGCGTGCTGGGGAAGTAGCGACCGCACCGGTTGGCATCGCGCGTCGAACCTCGTAGGGTCGCGGCCTTT
>DATCRS010000515.1:0-2982 GCA_036568845.1 Devosia sp.
CTCGATCTCTGCACCGGCTCGGGCTGCCTGGCCATCGTCGCCGCCATGGTGTTTCCCGACGCCCACGTGGACGCCGTCGATCTTTCGCCCGGCGCGCTGGAGGTGGCCCAGCTCAACGTCGAAGAGCACGGCCTCGCCGACCGGATAGCGCTGCATCAGGGCGACCTGTTTGCGCCGTTGGGCAAGAAAAGCTTCGACCTGATCGTCACCAACCCACCTTACGTCGCGGCGGCCGAGGTCGAAGCCTTCCCGGCCGAATACGCAAGCGAGCCGCAAATGGCTCATCTGGGCGGCCAAGACGGGCTCGATATCGTGCGCAAGATCCTGGCGGCGGCGCCTACTCATCTCAACGCCGGCGGCGGCATCCTTTGCGAGATCGGCACCGGCCGCGACATACTCGAGGCCGAATATCCCCACCTGCCCTTCCTCTGGCTCGACACAGCCGACAGCGAGGGCGAGGTGTTCTGGCTCAACGCGCAGGATTTCGCCCACCCCTGAAGCAATTGACCAGCCGGTAAAAACCGCTAGCGTGAGGTCCAATGCCTGCACGGACAGGCAAGAAGCGACGCCTCCGAGCGTCCGATCAGGAGAAAAAGAATGAGGAAACTCACCATCGCGGCGGCAGCCGCTCTCGCCCTCATCGCCACGGGCGCCAACGCGCAAACCGTGCGCATCGCGACCGAAGGCGCCTATGCGCCCTACAACTTCCTCGACGATGCCGGCAAGCCGGCCGGCTTCGAAGTCGATCTCGCCAACGAGCTCTGCACCCGGGCGCAGGTGACCTGCGAAATCCAGCTCAACGAGTGGGATTCGATGATCCCCAACCTCGTCGCCGGCAACTACGACGCCATCATGGCCGGGATGTCGATCACCGACGAGCGCAAGCAGCAGATCGACTTTTCCGAGAACTACTTCCCGCCCGATCCGTCCACCTACATGGTGCGGGCCGGCACCACGCTCGACTTCGACAAGCTGAGCGGCGTCAGCATCGGCGTGCAGGGGGCCACCATCCAGCATGCCTATGCCGAAGAGCATTTCGGCGCCAACAATACCATCAAGGCCTTCGAGACCGCTGACCAGGCCCTGGCCGACCTCAATGGCGGCAATGTCGACGTGGTGCTGGCCGACGACGCCTACATCGTCGACGTGGTCGCCGGCTCGGGCGGCGCGCTCGAAAAGGTCGGGCCGGAAGTAATGATCGGCGGCGGCATCGGCATCGGCCTGCGCAAGGCCGACGATGAGCTCGAGGGCAAGCTGAACGCCGCCATCAAGGAGATGAAGGGCGACGGGTCGCTCGAAAAGCTGATCGTCAAGTGGTTCCCCGACAAAGAGCCCCCGTTCTTCGAATAAGACTTTCACCGGGGCGGGCCGCAAGACCCGCCCCGGTCGCAATAAAGGGGGCATCCTGAAATCACCGACGATCTGGCGTTCTGGCTCGGCTACCTGACCAACGGCAAGCACCTCACCTGGTATGCCTCGGTCCAGTATACGCTGTCGGCCGCCGTCATGGCTGCTGCCTGCGCGCTGCTCTTCGGGCTCGGCGGCGCGGCGTTGCGCAACTCACGCAACAGCCTGCTGAAACTGATCGGTGCCGGCTACGTCAACATGGTGCGCGGCATCCCCGACGTTCTCTTCTTCCTCTTTTTCCCGCTGGCCTTCGAGCAGTTGCTCGAGCTCATCGTCTCGCAGTCCGTCTGCACGCCGGAGGCCATCGCGGAACGCGCCGGCCAGTGGCCGCCCTGTACCGCCGCCAATCTCCGCTTCGGCACGATCGAATATCTGCTGCTGGCCTCGGTCTCGCTCGGCATCGTCTACGGCGCCTTCGCCGCCAACGTCATTTCCGGAGCCATGAAGGCAGTGCCGCGCGGCCAGCTCGAAGCGGCTCGTGCCTACGGCTTCACCAAGAGCCAGGTGCTCTGGCGCTTCCAAATCCGGCAGATGTGGATCTATGCCCTGCCCGGCCTTTCCAATGTCTGGGTGTTGATCATCAAGGCCACCTCCCTGCTCTCGCTCCTTCAGATCAGCGACATCGTGCTCTGGGCCGACCGGCTCGGTGCCCCCAACTTCTCCCGCACCAGCGGGCTTGTTCATCCCGACTGGCGCTGGGGTTACTACCTGGTGCTGCTGGTCTTCTACATTGCGCTGACCTTCGTCTCCGAGAGGGTCTTTGCCGCCGTCACCCGCTGGGCCGGCCGCGGCATGGCCGTGACCGGGAACGCCTGATGGATTTCCTCGCCCCCATCCTGGCCGACATGCAAATCCTGGCGCGGCCGGCGCTTTTCAATATCTACTTCGCCGCGGCCTCGATCCCGCTCGGCTTCGTCCTCGCCATCTTCGTGGCGCTGGGCAAGGCCTCGCCCAACCGACTGATCTCCGCGCTGAGCCGCGGCTACATCTACGCTTTCCGCGGCTCGCCCTTTTTCATCCAGCTCTTCATGTTCTATTCGGTGGCGCTGGCCTTCAACCTCTCGGTCTGGAAGCCGCTGGGCATCGACTAGATCGTGCTCAACCCGTTGGTGCTAGGTCCCGCGATCCTCTGCCTCAACACCACTGCCTACACCGCCGAGATCTTCTACGGCGCGCTGATGACCGTGCCCAAGGGAGAGGTGGAGGCGGCGCGCGCCTATGGCATGACACGCGGCCAGCAGTTCCGCGCCGTGGTCTGGCCGCACCTCATCCGCATCGCCTGGCCGGCCTATACGAACGAGGTCGTGTTCCTCTTCCACGCCACTGCATTGGTCTACTTCACCCTGCCGGTGATCGGGGACCAGCGCGACCTGATGAACACGGCAGGCAGGCTCTTCCAGACCGACTACAACGCCTTCCTCCACTACTCCGTGGCCGCGCTCTATTTCCTCGCCATATCGCTTTGCATTTTCTTCGTCTTCGGCCTGGTGTACCGGCACCTGACGCGGCACATGCCTGGTGCCGTACCGATGAAACTCGGCCTCGCACGGTGGATGAAATAGCATGGCCTTCGAG
>DATCRS010000516.1:0-4425 GCA_036568845.1 Devosia sp.
AACGTATCCTCATCGAAATACATCGTGTCGAACCCGCCTCGCCCGTCGGGCACCCAGGCTTCGATGCAGCCGTCATCGGTGCGCTTGGCGGTGCGGGCGGTAATGCCGCGCTTGCGCAGCTCCATCTTGTCGAAGGTCTCCTGCTCTTCGTCGGTGTACCGCCCGATCCCGACGCCGAACGTCACGTGCAGGCCTGGCTCGGGCAGGTCGCAGCGTTCGCGGGCCAGCGTTGGGGTGACGGCCAGGAGGAGGGCGAGGACGAGAGCGTGCTTCATGAGCGATCCGTGCGCGAGGATTCGGGCCGCTTCACGGCACCTGCTTGTCGCGCACCAGCATCGTGACCACAGGAATGAGGAAGGTCAGCAGCAACAGCCGCGTGACGTGATGTGCCGCGATGAAGGCGGTGTCCAGCCCCAGTGCGATGCCCAGCGCGCCCATCGCCTCGAGTCCGCCCGGCGAAAGCCCCAGCCAGATCTGTGCGAACGGCATATCGACGAGGTTCGAGGCACCGAAGGTAACGGCAGTGACGATGCCGACCGTCATGATCGTCGCGATGAACCCGCCCACCGACGCTTTGATGATCTCGGCCCGGGTGATGCCCTGGAAGCGGGCGCCGATCAGCGCACCTATAAGGATGAAAGTGACGATCAGCATCGGGTCGGGGATGGCGCCCTCGAAAATGCCGCCGAGCTTTGCCGTTGTCGCCGCCGCCATCGCGCCGAGCGAGTAGCCGGCCGGGATGCCGATCCGCGTGAAGACGAAGCCGACGATGACGCAAAGCCCGATCATGCCCACCAGCATCAGCGGTGTGGCGTCAGGGATCGCGGCCTGCGAGAACTCGCCCATCGGCAGGAACAGTGCCCCGATCGGCACGCAGATGGTCAGCATCAGGACGCGGATCACCTGGATGATGACGATCTGGCGTGGGTCGCCGACCCCCGCCGAGGCGATGCCCATGACGAACGAGAGGTGGCCGGGGAACGAGCTGAGATAGGCCGTGCCGCGATCGACCCTAAACAGCACGCGCAGCATGTAGCCCGTGGCCGCGACGATGAGGAAAAGCTCGAGCACCAGCGCCGCCATCGTTACCGGCCACTGCGCGATGAGCTGCAGGCTGTCCTTGGCGACGCTCGCCCCCATCGAAAGGCCGGTGAGCATGAAGCCGATATCGCGCAGCCAATTGGGCATGGCGACCTTGACCCCTGCTATGGCTGCCACCGCCACCGCCAGCGCCCCGCCCATCAGCCAGGCGCCGGGAATGGCAAGCAGGCTCATCGCAAAGCCGCCCACCGCCGAAATGGCGAGGGTCACCAGCGTCCGGATGGCGAGGGTTCGTGCGGAAAGGCTTTCGGCGGTCAATTGGAGCGCGACGCGCCTTCGACCAGCCGTATCCAGTAGCTCACGCCCACGGGAATGATCTCGTCATTGAAGTCGTAGGTATCGGTATGGAGGTCGCTGCTCGGGCCGTTGCCGAGGAAGATATAGGCCCCCGGACGGGCTTGCAGCATGTATGAAAAGTCCTCGCCGCCCATGCTGGCATCGGCATTGGCATTGACCCGCTCGTCGCCCGCCACCTCGCCGGCGATTTCGGCGGCGTAGGTTGTCTGCTCGGGCGCGTTGACCGTCACCGGGTAGCCGCGGCGGTAGTGAATGTCCGCGGTGCAGCCGAAGGCGGCGCTCACGCCATTCACCACTTCGCGGAAGCGGCGCTCCATGAAGTCGCGGATCTCCTCGCTGTGGGTGCGGATCGTGCCCGTAACCCTGACGTTGCGCGGGATCACGTTGAACGCGTCGCCGGCCGAAAGCATCGTCACCGACAGCACGGCCGAGCGCATCGGGTCGACGTTGCGCGCCACGATCGACTGCAGCGCAACGATAACGTTCGCCGTCGCCAGCACCGGATCGACCGCCGTATGCGGCCGCGCCGCATGCCCGCCCACACCCTCGATGGTCACGTTGAACTCGTCGGTCGCCGCCATGATGCCGCCGGCGCGAATGCCGAACGTGCCGGCCGGGATCCCAGGCATATTGTGAAGGCCATAGACCTCCTCGATGCCGAAGCGCTCCATCAGCCCGTCGGCGATCATCGCCTTGCCGCCGGCGCCGCCCTCTTCGGCAGGCTGGAAGATCATGATGGCGGTGCCGTCGAAATTGCGGGTTTCGGCGAGATACTTCGCTGCACCCAGCAGCATGGCCGTGTGCCCGTCATGGCCGCAGGCATGCATCTTGCCGACATTCTGGCTGGCATAGGGCGCATCGTTCCGCTCGGTGATCGGCAGGGCATCCATGTCCGCGCGAAGGCCGATGTTCTTGCCTGGCCCGCGCCCCTTGATGACTCCCACCACGCCTGTTCGCCCGATGCCGGTCACCACCTCGTCCACCCCGAAGGATTTGAGCAGTTCGGTCACCTTTGCTGCCGTGCGGTGCACGTCGTACTGCAGTTCCGGATGCTGATGGAAATCGCGCCGCCAGCCGACGATTTCATCGGAAAACTCGGCGACGCGGTTGATGACGGGCATTCGAAGAACCTGAAACTGTTTTGCGATTCACCTTGCCCACCCGCCACCCGACGCGTCAACCCGTCGGGTCGCATGGGTGCCAATTGGCATGCTTTTCTCTTTGCCATCCTCGGGGCAGGGCAGTTTTCCCATTCTCAAACTTGCCCGTGCCAGCCGGATTTGCGATGGAAGCCCCCGGAAAACGGGGAGAGCCGATGAAGATCCTTGTGGCCGTGAAGCGCGTCGTCGACTACAACGTGCGCATCCGGGTCCGGGCCGATGGCACCGGTGTCGAGACCGAGAACGTGCGCATGTCGATGAATCCCTTCGACAAGCATGCCGTCGAGGCTGCCGTGCGCCTCGCCGAGGCAGGCCAGGCGACCGAGATCGTGATCGTTTCCATCGGTCCGAAACAGGCCAATGACGTGATCCTCACCGCCCTCGCCATGGGCGCCCACCGCGGCCTCCTCATCGAAGCCGAGGGCAAGGTGGAAACCCTCGCTGTCGCCAAGCTGCTCAAGGCGGTTGTCGCCGAGGAAAAGCCCGACCTCGTGCTGCTCGGCAAGCAGGCGGTGGACGACGATTCCAACCAGGTCGGCCAGATGCTTGCCGGCCTGCTCGATTGGCCGCAGGCGACCTTCGCCTCCGAGATCAAGGTCGTCGGCTCAGACCTCGAGGTCACGCGCGAGGTCGATTTCGGCCGTACCACCGTCTCCATCCCGCTCCCGGCCATCGTCACCGCCGACCTGCGGCTCAACGAGCCGCGCAATGCCGGCTTGCCGATGGTCATGAAGGCCCGGCAGAAGCCGCTTGCGGTGCGTCCCGCTGCCGAGTTCGGCGTCGACCTCACCCCTCGGCTGACTATCGAGAAGGTTTCCCCGCCGGCCGAGCGCAGTGCCGGTCGCAGGGTCGGCTCCGTTAGCGAGCTGGCGCAGGTGATGGCGGCCGAAGTCTCCGAGCTGGAGGCGATCTGATGGCCGTCCTCGTCCTCGCCGAGCACGATCTCGGCACGCTCTCCCCCTCCACCGCCCGCGTCGTCGCCGCCGCCGAAAAGCTCGGTCCCGTCGAGGTGCTGGTCGTCGCCGCTGACGCCTCGCCCATCGCCGCCGAAGCCGCCCGGATCGCCGGCGTCCACAAGGTGATCGCCGTCTCCGGCCTCGCCAACGCCCCCGCCGATGCGCTCACGGCTATCCTCGCCTCCAAAGCCGAGGCCTATACTCACATCGTCGCGGCGGCGTCCGCGGTCGGTCGCGATGTCATACCGCGTCTGGCCGCCAGGCTCGACCTAATGCCGGTGACCGACGTCATTGCCATCCACGGCCCGACTCTGTTCGACCGGCCGATCTACGCCGGCAACGCCATCGAGACGGTCTCGTCCGGCCAGGCGAAGAACCTCCTCACCATCCGCGCCTCCGCTTTCCGTCCGGCGGCGGGCGGCAACAATGCGGAGATCCACGACGACACGCAGCCTGCCGTCACACGGCAGAAGTTCATGGCCGATCACCGCACCAACAGTGAACTTCCTGATCTACAAACCGCACAAATCGTCGTTGGTGGTGGCGTCTCCTTCGGCTCCGCCGCAAAGTTCCAGCTTGTCGAATCGCTTGCCAAAACCCTCGGCGCCGCCGTCGGCGCCACCCGCGCCGCTGTCGACGCCGGCTACGCCCCCAACGAATGGCAGGTCGGCCAGACCGGCAAGATCATCGCCCCCGATCTCTACATCGCGATCGGAATTTCCGGGGCTTTACAACACCTTGCGGGCATCCAGGGGGCCAAGAAGATCATCGCGGTCAACACCGATCCCGAAGCGCCGATCGTCAAGATCGCGGACATCGCGCTGATCGGCGACCTCGTCGAAATCGTCCCCGCCCTCACTGCCGAACTCGAGAAAATCGGCCTTAAACGCTGATCGGGTTGCAAATCCCCT
>DATCRS010000517.1:0-5247 GCA_036568845.1 Devosia sp.
GCTCATGGTCCTGGCTGTTCGTCAGCGCCGCGAACGGCTCGCAGAGCAGGCCCGCCAGCGGCAGCCCGGTCTCGGCGAGCGCCTTTTCAATCTGATCCAGGTCCCTGCTGGACCAGCGCCAGAACTCCACCGCATCCAGCCCAGCAGCCTTCGCCGCCCGGATTCGGTCCGCAAATTCAGGCACTTCGGCCGCAAACAGCCACTCGATACAGGCCGAATAGCGCATCATACGGTCACCTTGTGCGCCACCCGCCCCTTGCCGCCGAAAATCTTGAGGTATCTCTCGATTTCTGCCCGCTCCCCGGTCGCCTTCTCCGGATTGTCCGAGAGCTTCACCGCCGGCCGGCCATTCGCCTCGCTGACCTTGCAGACCAGCGAGATCGGATCGAGTTGCGGGTTCGGGAAGGGCGAACAGCCCGAAAAATCATTGGTCAAGTTGGTCCCCCAGCCGAACGCCATGCGCACCCGGCCGGCGAAGTGGTGATAGGCATCCTCGATCATGTCGACGTCGAGCCCATCCGAGAAGATCAGCAGCTTCTCCTTTGGATCGCGGCCGCGCTCCTTCCACCATTTGATGATGGTCTCACCTCCCTCGATGGCCGGCGCGCTGTCGGGACGGAACCCGGTCCAGTCGGCGACCCAATCGGGTGCATCGCGCAGGAAGGCTTCGGTGCCAAAGGCATCCGGCAGGACGATCAGCAGGTTGCCGCCATAATAGCTCTCCCAGTCCTGCAGCACCTGATAGGGCGCCGCCTTCAGCGCCTCGTCGTTCGGCGCGATCGCCGCCAGCACCATGGGCAGCTCATGCGCATTGGTGCCCAGCGCCTCGAGGTCGTTGTCCATGGCCAGCAGCACGTTGGACGTACCGGTGAACTTGGTCGACCCGAGCCCTTCCTTCAGCGCCTCCACGCACCAGCGCTGCCAGAGAAAGCTGTGGCGGCGCCGCGTACCGAAGTCCGAAATCCGCAGCTCCGGCAGAGCCTTCAGCCGCTCGACCTTCTCCCACATCTTGGCCTTGGCGCGGGCATAGGTGACGTCGAGCGTGAACGGCCCGTAGCTCTTGAATGCGGCGCGGCTGCGGAGCTCGTTGATGATCGCCAGCGCCGGAATCTCCCACATCGTGGTCTCGACCCACTTGCCGGGAAACTCCAGCTCGTACTGTCCGTCGCGCTTTTCCAGCCGGTACTCGGGCAGCCGGAAATCCTGCAGCCAGCGCAGGAACTCCGGCGAGAAGATCTGCTTGCTGCCATAAAAGCTGTTACCCGCCAGCCAGATCATCTCCTTTTTGGAGAAGCGCAGCGTCCGCGCGTGGTCCAGTTGCGCCCGCAGCTCGCCCTCGTCGATCTCCTCGGCGAGGCGCACGGAACGCTTGCGGTTGATCAACGAAAAGGTGGCCTCGACCTTGGGGTACAGTCCCCAGATCATCTGCAGCATCAGCAGCTTATAGAAATCCGTGTCGAGCAGGCTCCGGACGATCGGATCAAGCTTCCAGGCGTGATTGTAGACGCGCCGCGCAATATCGGTTCTTGGCATGCAACCGCCCTTCCAACTCGCCCCTCGTCTCTAAGGGGTCGGTGGGCAAAAAGCCAGCTTGGCGATATTAGTGCGGCTAAAGTCTAGCCCTCGATGAACGCCTTGGCCACCGGAGCCGAAACGACGCCCTGCGCCTCCAGCTGCTGGGCGATGCGGAGCGCGATGTCCTCACGCCAGGGCGGCGCGATGATCTGCACCCCGATCGGCAGTGGCTGGTCGCTGAGCCAGACCGGAACGCTGACCACCGGCAGCCCGATGAACGAGAACGGCTGCGTGTAAATCCCGATATGCGGCCGCAGCGGCATCTCGACGCCGCCAAACATGCCGGTCTTCTGCCCAAGCAGCGGCGCCGTCATCGGGGTTGACGGAACCAGTATCGCATCGAGCGTCTCGAAGAGCTTGAGCACGGTCTCGCGGAAATACCGCCGGAGTTTCTGCGCGCGGGTGATCCAGGCGCCGGGCAGCATCGTGCCGGCGAGCAGCCGGTCCCGCACGTCGGGATCGAACCCCTCCGCTGCGCTGCGAAGCCGGTCGAGATGCAGCGCCGCACCTTCCGCCATGGTGATGAGGAACGCAGCGGCCCGGGCCGCGTGGGCATCGGGGATGGAGACGGTGCGGCTCCCGTCCAGCGCCTTGGCGACATGGACCACCGCGTCGCGCGCAAGACCCTCGCCGGCGAAATACCCGTCGGCCATCGCAATACGGATACCCGGAATACTATGCTTCAAACGCGACATCACCGGCTCGTTCGGCCGCTTGGTCTGCGCCGGATCGGCCTCGTCGAAAACCTGCATCACGTCATAGGCCAGCGCCAGGTCGCGCACCGACCGGGCCAGCGGCCCGACATGATCGAGGCTGGCGACAAACGGGTACGCGCCCGCCCGGCTCAGCCGGCCATAGGTCGGCTTCAGCCCGAAAAGCCCACAGAACGAGGCCGGCACCCGGATCGAGCCATTGGTGTCCGATCCCAGCGACAGCGGCACCAGCCCGGCGGCGACGGCGGCGGCCGGTCCGGCCGAGGAACCGCCGGTCATCCGGGTGATGTCGTGTGGGTTGCAACTCGGACCGTCATGGGCGTTTTCGCCAACGAAACCATAGGCATACTCGTCCATATTGCAGGCGCCGACGAGCACCGCGCCGGCCGCTTCGAGCCGCGTGACCAGCGTCGCATCGGCTGCCGCTGGAGCGTTGCCGCGGTTGAGCTTGCTGCCCGCCCGGGTGACGATGCCGGCAATGTCGAAGAGGTTCTTGGCCGCGAAGGGCACGCCCGCAAGCGGTCCCGCCGTTCCTGCCTTCACGGACGCGTCAACCGTGTCGGCCTGCTTCAGCGCGCGGTCGGCGAGCACGTCGGTGAAGGCACCTAATGCCTTGTTGTGCCTGTCGATTCGCTTGAGTGCCGCTTCGACGACCACGCGCGCCGTGGTGCGGCCTTCGCGGACGGCTTCGGCGGTAGCAACGGCAGTGGCGGTGGGCGTCATGGGCGGTAGACCGGCGCCGGCTCGGTATCGTCGGGGAGCTTCACCTGCTCGACCAGCGCCGCCATCTTGGCAGCCGTTTTGAGGTTTTGCCGCACGCCCGGCCGCTGTTCCTCGGTGATTTCGAGCTGCACCAGCGGCGCCATCGCATCGATGACCGCGTCCACGTCGAACGGCTTGTACGCCATCTTGCCCCCGCAAAAGTCCAGAGGAGTCATAACCAAAAACTGTGCTTGGCGCGCGTGAAATCCATGAACGTCTGTCATGCGACGGCAGGCTGTCCATTCTGAACGGAAAGCAACAGTCGCCCTCAGAGTGAATTCAGCCGGCCTCTCCTAGGGTGGCGGTCAAGGCAGAGATGCCACCAACCCCATCGAAAGGAACATCGAAATGTTCACCCGTACGCTGAAGACCGTTGCTATCGCCGCCGCCGTCGTCGTCGCCACCGCCAGCGCGTCGTTCGCGGCCACCGCCTGGGTCGATCACGACGCCAAGGTGAAATCCAAGCCCTCCAGCAAGTCGCAGACCATCAACTGGGTCGAGGAAGGCCAGAAGGTCACCATCCTCGCCTATTCCGGCAGCTGGGTGAAGGTGAAGATCCCCGGCAAGGACGGCTGGGTGAAGGAGAACGCGCTCGACTACGCCTATCCGGTCTACGACGACTACTACGACGGCTACGGCGCCTCCGTCTGCATCGGCGGCCCGCTCGGCTCGCTCTGCGTCAGCGACTAACGCCCCCCGCTCGCTCGACGCCGAAGGCCCCGTTCGTCACGAACGGGGCCGTTCTGTTTTCGGATGTCTCAGTCGGAAATCCTTCTCCCCTTGAGGGAGAAGGTGGATCGGCCGAAGGCCGAGACGGATGAGGGGTATCTCTCAATGATCGCGGCTGTGTAGACATACCCCTCATCCGCCCTTCGGGCACCTTCTCCCTCAAGGGGAGAAGGCGATGGAGCCGCGAACGCCGAGGTCACACCACCTTCGCGCCATTCACCATGAGCCAGACCGAGTAGAGCGAGGTCGTGCCGCAGATGTAGAGGATATTGCGCTTGGGCCCGCCGCCCCAGGCGACGTTGGCGACGACTTCGGGGACTTTGATCTTGCCGATCAGCGTGCCGTCCGGATCGTAGCAGTGGACGCCGTCGCCGGCCGAGGTCCAGATGCGGCCCTCGCTGTCGAGCCGGAAACCGTCGAAGAGGCCGGTGCTGGCTTCGGCGAATACCTTGCTGTTGCCGACCCGGTCGCCCTTCACCTCGAACTCGCGGATGTGCTTGGGGTGCTCCTCGCCATGCGTCCGGCCGGTATCGGCGACGTAGAGCTTGCTCTCGTCGAGCGAGAAGGCGATGCCGTTGGGGCGGATCATGTCGGTGATCACCGCCTCGACGTTCCCCGTGTCAGGATCGACCCGGTAGACATTGCAGCGGTCGATCTCCATGGGCGATTTGTCGCCCTCGTAATCGCTCTCGATGCCATAGGCCGGATCGGTGAACCAGATCGAGCCGTCCGACTTCACCACCGCATCATTCGGAGAATTGAGGCGCTTGCCCTGCCACTTGTCGGCGATGGTGATGACCCGCCCGTCGTGCTCGGTGCGCGAGACGCGCCGGCCGCCATGCTCGCAGGAGACCAGCCGGCCCTGCCGGTCGACGGTGTTGCCGTTGGAATTGCCCGCCGGCTGGCGGAACACGGATACGCCGCCATCTGTCTCGTCGTAGCGCAGCATGCGGTTATTGGGGATGTCGGACCAGACGAGATAGCGCCCGGCGGCGAAATAAGCCGGTCCCTCGGCCCAGCGGCAGCCGGTCCAGAGCTTGTCGAGATGCGCGTTGCCGTTGAACAGGCGGTTGAAGCGCTTGTCGAGAATTTCGTAGCAGGCGTTGGCCATTGCCCCCTCCCTTTCGTTGGGCCGGATGAAGCCAAAGGGAGGGGGCGCTTGGCAAGCAGATTATGCCGGTATTACCCGAAGGGTGGTGATCTCGAAGGGCCGCAGCTGCAGCGTCACGGCGTTGCCGTCGAGGGTCATGGGCTCGTTACCCTCTTCCATCAGGTTGACCCGCGTGACCGACTTGATCTTCGGCCCGAACGTGAGCTTGGTCGAGGCGCGCCGATTGGCATGCTCGAAGATGCGGAGGATGAGGCCCTTGCCATCCTCGGCGCCCTTTAGCGTCTCGATGGTGACGCAGTCATTGTCGACCGACGCAAAGCTCACGCGGGCGTCGCCCGGCGAGCCCTTCTTGCTCGC
>DATCRS010000518.1:0-3786 GCA_036568845.1 Devosia sp.
CGTGTTGAGCACGAGCTTCGGTTTCCGCACTGTCGAGTTCACCACCGAGGGATTTCTGCTCAACGGCAAGCCGCTGAAGCTCCGCGGCCTCAACCGGCACCAGTCTTTCCCCTATTCGGGCTATGCACTCGGCCGGGCGGCACAGGAGCGTGATGCGGAGATCCTGAAGCACGAGCTGCACCTCAACATCGTCCGCACATCGCATTATCCGCAGTCGACCTGGTTCCTCGACCATTGCGACCGCATCGGACTCCTCGTCTTCGAAGAGATCCCCGGCTGGCAGCATATTGGCGGCGAAGGCTGGAAGGCCGAGTCGGTGGAGAACGTGCGCCGCATGATCACGCGGGACTGGAACCACCCTTCGATCATCATCTGGGGCGTGCGGATCAACGAGAGCCAAGACGACCACGAATTCTACCTCGAGACCAACCGCCTCGCCCGTGAGCTCGACAAGACGCGGCAGACCGGCGGCGTTCGCTACATCACCGACAGCGAGCTGCTCGAAGACGTCTACACCATGAACGACTTCATCCTTGGCAACGAGGAGCTGGGCGGCAACCGCCCGCGCACTGCGCTGCGGCCGATCAGCGAGACGACGGGGCTCCAGAAGCCCGTGCCCTACATGATCACCGAGTTTGGCGGGCACATGTACCCGACCAAGAGCAACGACCAGGAACAGCGGCAGGCGGAGCACGTGCGCCGGCACCTCGAAGTGCTCGATGCCGCCTATGGCAACCCTGGCATCTCCGGGGCCATCGGCTGGTGCGCCTTCGACTACAACACCCACAAGGACTTCGGCTCGGGCGACCGCATCTGCCATCATGGCGTGATGGACATGTTCCGCGAGCCGAAATTCGCTGCCTATGTCTATGCCAGCCAGTGCGAGCCGCACGAGGAGGTGATCCTCAAGCCGGTGACCTTTTGGGCTCGCGGCGAGCGCAATATCGGCGGCGTGCTGCCGCTGATCGTGCTCACCAATTGCGACGAGGTCGAGTTCGAGTACGGCGACCTCCCGGCCAAGCGCATCGGTCCGGACCGCGAGAATTTTCCGCATCTGCCGCACGCCCCGGTGGTGATCGATCGCCGCCATTTCAGCGACAAGGAGCTGGGGCTCTGGGGCATGGAGTGGCTCGATGCGACCGTCACCGGCTATGTTGGCGGCAAACCAGTGAAGACGATGAAGTTCGTTGCCGATCCGGTGGCGACCACGCTCGAGGTCGTCGCAGATGCCGATCGGATCGGCCCCAACGACGCCGTGCGCGTGATGATCCGGGCGCTGGATCAGGTCGGCAACAAGCTGCCTTTTTTCCCCGAGCCGGTTTCCATCGAAGTGACCGGCGCCGGCAAGCGCCTCGGTCCAGGCCTCGTGCCGCTGCGCGCCGGTTCGACCGGCGTCTGGGTGCAGGCGACCGGCAGCGGACCGATCGCGGTGACCGTCACCAGCCCGGTGCTCGGGACCAAAACCATCAACCTGACCGTAGCGTGAACGAGGGGCGTGAATGAGCGGATTGAAGCTGCGTGACGTCAAGAAGGCCTTCGGCTCGGTCGAGGTCATCAAAGGCGTAGACCTCGATATTGCCGACAAGGAGTTCGTCGTCTTCGTCGGCCCTTCGGGCTGCGGCAAGTCGACTCTCCTGCGCATGATCGCCGGGCTCGAGTCGGTCACCGGCGGTGACCTCTTCATCGGCGACCAGCGCATGAATGAGGTCGATCCATCCAAGCGCGGCATCGCCATGGTGTTCCAGTCCTATGCGCTCTACCCGCATATGACAGTGCGCGAGAACATGGGCTTTGCGCTGAAGTTCGCCGGCATGCCCAAGGCCGAGATCGAGAAGCAGGTCAACGAAGCCGCTCGCATCCTGGAACTGGGGCCGCTGCTCGACCGGTTGCCCAAGCAGCTCTCCGGCGGCCAACGCCAGCGCGTCGCCATCGGTCGCGCCATCGTCCGGCACCCGCAGGTATTCCTCTTCGACGAGCCGCTCTCGAACCTTGACGCGGAGCTCCGGGTTCATATGCGCATCGAGCTCGCCCGGCTGCACAAGGAACTCGCGACCACTATCGTCTACGTCACGCACGACCAGGTCGAAGCGATGACGCTGGCCGACAAGATCGTCGTGCTCCGCGCCGGCGAAATCGCCCAGGTGGGAACGCCCCTGCAGCTTTTCGACGATCCGGACAACCTCTTCGTCGCCGGTTTCATCGGCTCGCCCAAGATGAACCTCCTCAAGGGCATTGTCGTGAGCAACGCCGGTGGCACGCTGACCGTCCGCCTGCCCGACTATGGTGACCAGACCATTGCCGTGCCGGCGCCCGCGGTACCCCTCGCGGCGGAAACGCCCCTCACAATCGGTATCCGCCCCGGCCATTTCAGCGATGACGGCGCGATCTCGCTCGATCTTACGGTCGAGCTGGTCGAGCATCTGGGCAATGAAACCTTTGCCTATGCCGGCCAGGGCAACGGCGACCTCATCACCATCGGCATGCACAATGACCGGGCGCTGGCCGCCGGACAAGCGCTGAAAGCGAAATTCGACCCAGCCAAGGTGCTGCTGTTCGGTGCCGACGAACAGCGCATCCGCTGAGCCGTGGCCAAGCGCATCTGGAACCCCTGCGAATCCCGGCTGGCCGAGCTGCCCAACACGCTGCTCGTCAGCCAGGCCGCGCCCGGCATCATGACTGCTGCGCATTGGCATGCGCAGGTCGAGGTCAATTTCGTCTACCGCGGCGAGCTCTCCTATCGCATGCACGGCCACAGCGTCCGCCTCGCGGCCGGCGACCTGGCGCTGTTCTGGGGCGGACTGCCGCACCAGGTGACCGATGTCAGCGAGGACGCCTATTACATCGCCATCCACCTGCCGCTGATCCATTTCTTCCGGTTGCGGTTGCCGCCGGCGCTCACCAATAGGCTCGTCCACGGGGCGACGCTGGTGAATGCTGAGTCCGACCCGACCGACCAGCAGAACTTTCCGCGGTGGGAACGCTACATGGCTTCCCCTGACGAGACGCGGCGCAAGCATGCGATCGACGAGCTGCTGCTGCGGATCGACCGGATGCAGTTCGAGCCCTACCGGCTGGTCGCGCCGGCTGACTTGGCCGAAGCCGACGTCGCCCCGCTCGATCTGCAGGGTTTTCACAACATCGGTTCGATCTGCGCCTTCATCTCGGAGAATTTCCGCGAGAACATCGACGCGGTCGACATCGCCTCGTCGGCCGATATCCATCCGAAATACGCCATGAGCGTCTTCAAGAAATCAACCGGCATGACGCTCAACGAATATGTCAACCTGCTGCGCCTCTCCTACGCGCAGGCCAAGCTTCTTTCGGCCAACGACAACGTCCTGCATATCGCCATGGAGTCGGGCTTCGGTTCGCTCTCTGCCTTCAACAAGAGTTTTCGGAAGATCTCCGGCATGTCACCGAGCGACTTTCGGCGAGAGGCGCGGGTGCGGCCGGCGGTGAGCTAGGACTTGTGCCACGCCCGTGCCTCTTCGCGTAGCGCTAGGGGCATTCTTCGCCGGCGAAGGTCCACCAGCGCCACGCCTCGTGGTTCGACAGGCTCACCATGAGGCTACTGAGAGTCGCGGTGTCCCGTAGGACCTCATCCTGAGCATGTCGAAGGACGAGGTCCGGGCCCACAAAGCCATGCTGATGCACCGGATGGGTGTGACCCTCCGGGGATGTCAAAGAGCGTGACGGGCCCGGAGGCGGATACCGCCTCTGGTATTTGTTTAGTGAGACGACATCCGCCTCCGGGGACCGGGGTTTCTGGCATTGTCCCGCGCGTCG
>DATCRS010000519.1:0-5212 GCA_036568845.1 Devosia sp.
CCCGCCGCTCCGCCGGTGCTCGAACGGGCAGGGATCCGCCTCGACCCGCACCGCCGCCTCGTGACGCGCGACGACGGCCCCATCGACCTCTCACGCAAGGAGTTTGCCGTGCTCGAAGAGCTGATGCGTGCCGATGGCGGCGTCGTCTCCGCCGAGCAGCTGCTGGAAAAGGCCTGGGATGAGCAGATCGATCCCTTCACCGGCGTCGTCCGCTTCACGATGATGAATGTGCGACGCAAGCTCGGCGACCCGCAGCTCATCGAGACCGTGCAGGGCGTGGGGTACCGCCTCAAATGAAGTTCCTCGGCTACCCTTGGACCATCCGCACCAGGTTGACCCTCCTCTATGCCGGCGCCTTCTTCATCGCCGGTGTGGTGCTGATCCTCGCCATCTATCTCTATCTCGGCCAGGTGCTCGAGCGGCAGTTCGTGATTCGGCTGCGTGATCTTGGTCCACCGGGCCAACTGCCCTCGCCGGATATCATGGAGGAGGTCGGCCGCATGGACGTGCTGGTTCGCCAGGCTCGTCTCAATACGCTCGACATCATGCTCCTGGTCTCTTTGGGGCTGGTCGGCGTGATGACCGTCATTGCCGGTGTCATCGGTTGGCTGGTGGCGGGCCAGGCGCTGCGTCCGCTGCGGGACATCACCGCCACCGCGCGCCGCGTCGCCGATCGCAGCCTGCATGAACGCATCGCGCTGGCCGGGCCCAAGGACGAGATCAGGGACCTCGCCGACACGCTTGACGCGATGCTGGAGCGACTTGACCGTTCCTTCGACAGCCAGCGCCGCTTCGTCGCCAATGCCTCGCACGAGCTCCGCACGCCGCTTACCATCACCCGCACGTTGATCGAGGTGGCGCTGCTCGACGCGGGAGAAAACGAGAAGGTTCGCCAACTCGGCACGACTCTCCTCGCAGTCAACCAGCGGCACGAGAAGCTGACCGAGGGGCTGTTGACGCTCGCCAGCAGCGATCAGCGCGCTGCCGATCTCAAGCCCGTCGACCTGGGCGAGATAGCCGGCCACGTCGTCTCGGAACTGCAGCCTCTGGCCGAAAAGGCCGGGGTCCTTCTCAAGACCGATCTTCGCCCTGGGCGCATCATGGGCGACGCCTTCCTCCTCGAGAGGCTGATCCAGAACCTCGTCGAGAACGCCATCCAATATAACCTGCCGGACGCCGGCTGGGTCCGCGTCGCAACGGCCATCGCACCCGGCAGTGTCGAGCTCGTCATCGAGAATACTGGCCCGGTCGTTCCCGCCTACGAAGTTCCGGGCCTCTTCGAGCCGTTCCGTCGCCTTGCCGGAACTGAGCGGCTGGCAAGCGCCGCGCGCGGATCATTCACCCGAGGTGCCGGGCTCGGCCTTTCGATCGTGCGCTCGGTCGCCCAGGCGCATGGCGGAGAGGTTGAGGCCACGCCGCGCGAAGGCGGCGGCCTCGTCGTCCGCGTTCGTATCCCCGCCGCCTCCTAACGACCACCTAATGCGTGGTTTCGTATCGCGTCGGTCCCCAAGACGGAGACGTGACGATGATCCCCTCAAGACTTCTTCTCATCCTGCGCGCCACCCTCGTGATTGCGGCCATGGCAGTAGCCTCTTCCGCCACAGCGCAGGAGACCGCCGAGCGTCAGGAGGCCGCGCTCGTTCACGCGCAGTGCATGCGCGACAACGGCTATGCCGAGTTCCCCGATCCCGAGCCCAACGGCGATTTTCGGATCCGCGTGACACCCGAGACCGCCCCGCGCTTCGAGGCCGCCGCGAAGGCCTGCCAGCATCTCGCTCCCGAAGGCCTTCGCGGCGAAGACATCGCGCCTGAGGCTCTCGAGGCACTTCTGCAGTTCGCCCAGTGCGTCCGCGACAACGGACTGCCGAACTTCCCCGATCCGGATGCCAAGGGTCGCTTCGACCCACGAGGGGTGGGCGTTGGTCCCGACGATCCGAGGCTTCAGACAGCGATGCAGGCCTGCCGCAACGAGGTCGGTGGCGGCAGGGGCATGCGGATCACCATCGGCGGATGATGCGTACGAGGATAGCCGTCGCCAGCAGCATCATCTCGCTTGCAACCGGCGCGGTTGTCGCCGTCGGCCTGCTGTCGTTCCAGCCGGCGCCACCTGCCGCGGCAACGCCGACTGCCCCCGTCGCAACCGCGAAGGTCACGCGCGGCGCGCTCCGCGACAGCAAGGAGGTCAGCGGCACGCTCGGCTTCGGCGATCCGGTGACGCTGCGCCCGCGTGTTGGGAACGGCGCCGGCATCGTCACCTGGCTCGCGGCCGAAGGGGCGACCATCGAACAGGGCCAGCCGCTTCTCGGGCTCGACGGCAACCCGGCTATCCTCTGGTACGGGGCCTCGCCGCTCCATCGCACCCTGCGCTTCGAGGCCGGGGCGGTCGTCTGGGAGGAGCTCGAAGCCGCGCAGGACGCGGTGTCGGCGGCCGAGCTCAAGCTGGAGCTCGAACGCACCCGTCTCGACGAAGCCGAGGCGCGTAAGGCCGATGCAAAGACCCGGCTCGTCGACAGCGACGCATCCACACCAGCAACCGCCGAGTTCATCGACCTGGCTGCCGCTGTGCATGCCGCCGATGAACGGTTGCAGCGCGTGCGACAGCTTTCGGCCGCCGACTATTCGTCCTCTGCCGAACTCGACAAAGCCGAGGCCGAGCTCGCCGCCGCACGCGCCACGATGGCCGCCGCGACGCGCGCCATCCGGCAGCAGCTCGACACGGCCCGTCTCGATGTCGCGGCAGCGCGGGTTGCCACGGCGCAGGCCGAAAGCGACCTGCGAACGGCACGCGACACATTTGCTAAGCTCGATGCGCAAGCCGATGACCAGACCGACGTCGAGCTCGTCACCCGCAACCTCTCCGCGCTGGGCTTCACCGGCGCACTGCATGAGCAGGTCCGCGCCTGGCAGGCTGCTGCCGGACTGCCGGTCACCGGCCGCATCGAGCCCGGCCATGTCGTGGTCGCGAAGCGTGCCATCCGCATCGACGCGCACCGCACCGCCATCGGCAACGCCATTGCCGAGACCTCCGCCGAACTGAGCGCGGCGCTGGACTACACCTCGACCGAAAAGGTCGTCACGGTGCCGCTGAGCGTCGCCGATCGCCGTCTTGCGGCGGTCGGAGCGCCGGTGACCATCACCCTGCCGGACGACCGCACCGTCACAGGCGCGATCACCACCGTGGGGACGGTGGTCAGTGACGGCAATGTCGAGGTCGAGATCTCCATCGCCGACCAGGCCGCCCTCGCCGGGTGGGAAGTCACCGCCGTCGACGTCGAGTTCGTGAGCGCTACGCGCGAAGGCGTCCTCTCCGTTCCTGTTACAGCGTTGCTCGCCCTGCCCGAAGGCGGCTTCGGGCTCGAACTGGTCGACGGCGCCAGGAGCCATGTCGCAGTTGTAACGACAGGCCTCTTCGCCGCCGGCCGTGTCGAAGTCAGCGGCGAAGGCATCAACGAAGGTGCCGTCGTCGTGGTGCCGCCATGAGCATCGTTTCGCTGGAGGGTATCACCCGGTCCTATGGCGACGTCCATGCCCTTCGCGACATCGACCTCGAAATCGCGCCTGGCGAACTCGTCGCCATCGTCGGTCCGTCGGGGTCCGGAAAGTCGACCATGCTCAACGTCATGGGGACTCTCGACCAGCCGAGCGCCGGATACGTCCGCATCGACGGTCATGACGTCACCGCCCTAGGCGACAACGCCATCTCGGCCCTTCGCGCCCACCGTATCGGCTTCGTCTTCCAGCACTTCCACCTGTCACCCGGCGTGTCGGCGCTCGACAATGTCGCTGACGGCCTCCTCTATACCGGCCTGCCCCTGCGCGAACGGCGAGAGCGGGCGCGGATGGCTTTGGAGCAGGTCGGCCTGGCGCATCGCCTCGACCACCGTCCGCACCAGCTTTCGGGCGGCGAGAAGCAGCGCACCGCCATCGCCCGGGCACTGGCCCGCCGGCCGGTGCTCCTCCTCGCCGACGAGCCCACCGGTGCGCTCGACAGCCGCACCGGCGAGAGTGTGGTAGAACTGCTGCTCGGCCTCCACAGCACCGGTACAGCCGTCGTCGTCATCACCCACGACATGCAGGTCGCCGGCCGTTTCGATCGGCAGGTCAGCATGCTCGATGGTCGTATCGTCTCCGACCAGCGGATGAAGGTGGCATGACCCTGCGTCCGGCCCGCCTCGCGCTCTCTGATGTCGTACGCCTCGGCATCTACGGCCTCGCCGCACGGCCGCTGCGCGCCGTCCTTTCGGCGCTTGGCATCGCCATCGGCATCGCGGCGATGATCGCCGTGGTCGGCATCTCCACCTCCAGCCGCGCGCAGCTCAACCAGCTGCTCGCCGAGCTCGGCACCAACCTGCTGGCAGCCGGTCCGGGCACCAGCTTTGTTGGCGAGGCATCGACCTTGCCCGATGAGTCGATAGCCATGATCGACCGCATCCCCGCCGTGCAATCGGTGAGCGCCGTCGGCCTCGTGAACGACGCCAAGGTCTACCGCACCAACCGCATCCCCGCGACTCGCACCAGCGGCATCGCCGTCCAGGCTGCGCGGGTCGATCTGCTTCCGACCATTTCCGCCCAGGTCGCCGCCGGGACCTGGCTCAGCCCCGCCACCATCCATTATCCGGTGGTCGTCCTCGGCGCCCGCGCCGCGAGCCGTTTGGGCATTGGCCACAATCTCGAAGATCGGCAGATCTGGCTCGGCGGCCGCTGGTTCACCGTGATCGGTGTGCTCGCCCCGATCACGCTGGTGCCCGAACTGGATTCCTCCGCCTTCATCGGCTGGCCGGCGGCGGAGACCTACCTCGACTCCGATGGTGACATCACCACCCTCTACGTCCGAGCCGAGCCCATGAAGGTCGACACCGTGCGCAACCTTCTCGCCCGCACCGCCAACCCCGAGTTCCCCAACGAGGTCGACGTCTCGCGCGCCTCCGACGCGCTCGAAGCCGAGGCCGCCGCCGACATTGCCTTCACCGGCCTCCTGCTCGGCCTCGGCGCCGTGGCGCTGCTGGTCGGCGGCATCGGCGTCGCCAACACGATGGTGATCTCCGTGCTAGAACGTCGCGCTGAAATCGGCCTCCGCCGCTCACAGGGTGCGACGCGCGGACATATCCGCCTGCAGTTTTTCGGTGAGGCCTTGCTGTTGTCCTCGCTGGGCGGCGGGGCAGGGGTACTGCTCGGCTGGCTGGTCACGGCGGGCTATGCGCGACTGCAGGGC
>DATCRS010000520.1:0-11115 GCA_036568845.1 Devosia sp.
CCCGCCGTTGATACTTGGATTTGGGCCAGCCTACTGGGCCGGAGCCTCCCCGCCTTCAGCTTCGATCGGGACGCACTTGCCATCCACGATCCGGAAGCCCTCGGGGCATTCCTCGGGCGGAACCTTCTCGGCCGGTGCAGCCTCTTCAGCCGGAGCGGCTTCCTCAGCCGGAGCGGCCTCTTCAGCCGGAGCGGCCTCTTCTGCAGGAGCGGGTTCCGCTGCCGGGGCAGGTTCCTCGGCCGGAGCAGGTTCTTCTGCAGCCGGCTGCTCAGGCTCTGCAGCCGGTGCTTGTTCCTCCGCGGGGGCCTGTTGCTCGGTCGGCGCTTCTTCCGTCGCTATCGGCACGCACTTGCCGTCGACCAGTTGCTGCCCTTCCGGACACTCGGTTGGAGCCGCCTGCTCTTCCGCGGGAGCAGCTTCGCCTTCGGTCGCAGCCTCACCTTCGGTCGCAGCCTCGCCTTCGGTCGCAACCTCGCCTTCGGCAGCTGTCTCGCCTTCGGTAGCAGCACCAGCTTCGGCTTCGGTTCCTTCCGCACCGGCGGCAGCCTCGCCTTCGACACTGGCCTCAGCCTGGGCCTGTGGCAGCTGCTCGGCAGCCTGCTCCGGCTCGACGGCTTCCGGTGGCGCGGTCTCCTCCGTCGGCTCTTCGACGGTGGCCGTGAAGGCCGTCACGGTCTCGCCTTCCACGGTGGCCTGCTCTGGATTGTTGCTTTCCTGCAGCGCCACGACCTGCACGTCGGCGCCTTCGGCTTCCAGCTCCTCGACCTTGGCGGGTCCGACATTGATGACTGCATCGCCTTCGACGACGATGGAGTTCTCGATCACCTGCGTTTGCACGATGATGTCGGGCTGTTCGACGACAGTGATGAAGTTCACCTGGATGATCGGCCGTACGAAGTCGACCCGTCGCACGAACACCCAGTCGTCGTCGTCATCGACGTTGATATTGATGTTGATGCTGATCTGGAAGCCGTCCTCGTCGGGACGCAGCGGAGCCCAGCCGATATGGTCGCCACCGCGGCGCCAGACCACCCACGACGGAGCCCAGCGGTTGCCCGGCACCCAGCACCAGCCGAGCCGGTCGTCATCGACCCAGCGGCCATAGTGATAGACCGCCCAGGCAAACGGCTCGTCGGAGTCGAAATACCAGCCACGGTCGCGGATATAGATCCAGCGGCCATTGGTGTAGGGCCGCCAGCGGACATCCACTTCCGGACACCATACATAGCGGTAGCGCTCATGCCGCACCCAAAGGCCATGCGGCTTGAGATCATCGAAGAACAGCGAAAAGCTGAGCCGCGCTTCTTGCGCCTGTGCGGTGGTCACGCTGAATGGCGCCACCGCCTGCAGCGGCGTTGCCGCCAGCAATGCGGCCACGGCGAGGCCTGATAACCATTTGGATCGCTTCATTATTCTCTTCCCTTTTTGTTTGGCGATACCCCCCGCCAGTGCGCGCGCGGACTTGCGCGCTCCACCGCGGCATGACGGCATAACGAAGGGGCTGCCCCCCCTGTTCCGAGTCGATGTTGGCGACAAAGGTCTGAAACCCCAGAGAAATGCGGCATAAGCTGTCGTTCACCTGAGGGAGATAAGGTGCCGCGCATGCGGGAAGAGAAGCTGGGGCAGTACCGCCGCAAGCGGGACTTTGCGAAGACGCCGGAGCCGGAGGGCGCGGGCGAAGGCGGCGGCAGCCGCTTCGTCGTCCACAAGCATCACGCCACCGCCGACCATTATGATTTACGCCTCGAACTCGACGGCGTGCTGAAGAGCTGGGCCGTCCCAAAGGGACCGTCGCTGAACCCTGCCGACAAGCGCTTGGCTGTCGCCACCGAGGATCACCCGATCGAATACATCGACTTCGAGGGCGTGATTCCCGACGGCGAGTATGGCGGCGGCCCGATGATCGTCTGGGACACTGGCGACTGGGCCCCGATGGGCGACCCGCACAAGGACCTGGCTAAGGGTGCCTTCAAGTTCCGCCTCGCCGGCGAGAAGCTCAGCGGCGGCTGGATGCTGACGCGATTGAAGGGCCGTGCTGGCGACGAGGGCAAGGTCAACTGGCTGCTCTTCAAGGAGCACGACACGGCGATGGATACCCAAACCGATATCCTCGCCTCCCGCCCCGAAAGCGTGAAGTCCGGCCGCCGCATCGAAGAGCTGGTGACGCCGGTTACACCGGCCAAGCCCGGCCGCCTTCTTCCCGGCAAGCTCACTGGCGCCAGGAAGGCGCCGATGCCCCAGACCGTCGAACTGCAGCTGGCCAGCACCGGCACCGAGCCTCCCAAGCCCAGCAACACCGCGACCTGGATCCACGAGATCAAGTTCGACGGCTACCGCACCCTTGCAATGGTCGAGGGCTCCGACGTGCGCCTCATCACACGCGGTGGGCTCGACTGGACCCGCCGCTATGGCGATCTCCCCGCCACCTTCGCCAAGCTCGGCGTCAAGGAAGCGGTGATCGACGGCGAGATCGTCGTCCTCGACGAAAGGGGCATCAGCCGCTTCGCCATGCTGCAGGATGCTCTCTCCGAGGGTGCCGGCAACAGGCTCGTCTTCTACGCCTTCGACCTCCTCCACCTCGACGGCTGGGACCTGCGTGGCGTGCCGCTCGTCAAGCGCAAGGATCTGCTCCAGCGCCTGCTTGCCGGCCACCTCACCGGCCGCTCCGCCATCCAATACTCGGACCACGTCGAGGGTGATGGCGTCCCGCTCTTCGAGCGCGCCGCCGAGCTCGGGCTCGAAGGCATCATTTCGAAGCGTGCCGACTCCACCTATCCGGGTGGCCGTTCCTCAACCTGGATGAAGATCAAGGCACCCAAGATCGAGACTTTCGTCATCGCCGGTTACACCGCCTCGGCTGCGGCGGGCGGCATCGGCGCGCTGGGGCTGGCCGAATGGGAAGGCGGCGAGCTCTCCTACCGCGGCAAGGCCGGCACCGGCTTCGATGCCGCGACGATGCGCAACCTCCTTGCCCGCCTGGAACCCTTGCGCATCGACGACCGGGTCGAGGGCATGCCCAAGGACATGCTGCCGGTCCGCCCCACACTCTCGGCCCGCATCCAGTACTCCAACCGCACCGCCGACAACTCGCTGCGCCACGCCGTCTTCAAGGGCCTGCGCGAGGTCGAGCTGACGACCCCCGTCGCCGCCAGACGCAAGCGCCTCATCTCCGACGCCGACCTCGCCGGCATCTGGGTCACCAACCCGACGCGCAAGCTCTTCGGCAGTGCCGGCCCCACCAAGCTCGACATCGCCGTCTATTATGCCGCGGTCGGCGACTTCATGCTGCCGCACCTCTTCAACCGCCCGGTCTCGCTCTTCCGCTGCCCGACCAAGAATCTCTCCGACTGTTTCTTCCAGCGCCACGCCTTCAACGGCATGCCACCGACGCTAAAGGTCTTCGAGATCAAGAACTCCGACGAGGAGAACAAGAGCTATATCAGCGTCGAGGACGCCAAGGGTTATCTCGCGCTCGCCCAGTTCGGGGTCATCGAGTTCCACGCCTGGGGGACCCACCAGCGCCATCTGGAGAAACCCGACCGGATTATCCTCGATTTGGACCCTGGAGAGGGCATGGGATGGCGAGAAGTGTGTTCATCCGCCGTTCATCTTCGTGACCATTTGGAGGCGATGGGCCTCGTCCCCTTCGTCAAGACCTCCGGTGGCAAGGGCCTCCACATTGTCATCCCGATCAAGCCTAAGCTCGGCTGGAAGCAAGTTCACGCCGCCAGTTCCGCGATCGCCAGCAAGCTGGCGGCGACAGGCAAGGACACCTTCGTCACGGTAATGGGCGAGGCCAACCGAAAGCGCCGCATTTTCATAGACTTCCACCGCAATGCGCGCAGCGCCACGGCCGTAGCCGCCTACTCCCTCCGTGCCCGCCCCGGCCTCCCCGCCTCCACCCCGATCTCCTGGCGGGACCTGGAATCCATCGACTCTCCGGTCGATCTCAACTACTCTTCTCTTCCGGGTTTATTAACCACGACGGGCGATCCGTGGGCCGAGATTAACGAGTCCGCGCGTGATCTTCCGGCATGATTTGTCGTGGTCTGTCAGTAGTTTCGCGCGTAGGAGGCGAGTGTGGCGCCAAGAGCGACCTGGAAGGGGCATCTGCGGCTTAGTCTGGTGAGCTGCCCGGTCAAACTGTTTCCGGCAACCAGCGCGGCAGAGCGCATCACCTTCAATCAGCTGCACAAAGACACTCACAACCGGATCAACATGAAGCCGGTCGACCCCGAGCTCGGCCTCGTCGAGCGCTCCGATCTCGTGCGCGGCTACGAATACGAGGACAAGCAGTACATCATCATCGAGGATTCCGACCTCGAAGCGGTGCGTATCGAGTCCAACCACACCATGAACATCGAGGCCTTCGTCGATGAAGACGAGGTCGACGTGCTCTACCAGGACGCGCCCTACTACCTCGCTCCCGATGGCGCCATGGCCGAGGAAACCTTCGTGGTCCTGCGCGACGCGCTGCGCGCCTCCGGCAAGGTCGCTATCGCCCGTCTGGTGCTGACCAGCCGCGAGCGGGTGGTCACCATCGGCGCCCGCGAGAACGGCATGTTCGTCTGCACCCTGCGCAATCCCAACGAAGTGCGCGGCACGGCCGAGTATTTCGGCTCCATCCCGGAGGGCAAGCCCGACAAGGAGATGCTCGACCTCGCCCAAAAGCTCATCGAGCAGAAGGTCACCCATTTCGATCCCAAGAACTACGAGGATCGCTACGAGATCGCCTTGATGCAGATGATCAAGGAGAAGCTCAAGGGGCACAAGCCGATCATCGCTTCGGCGCCTGAGCGTGGCAATGTCATCAACCTCATGGATGCGCTCAAGGCCAGCCTCGGCGAGGCCAAGCCCGCAGCCAAGAGCAAGGCCAAGGCGCCTGCCCCTGTAAAAGAATCCGCCGCTAAGGTATCCTTGAAAGCAGCTGTTGCTGCTTCGAAAGCCGCAGCGGCCAAACCGGCGAGCAAGAAGAAGGCCTGACCTAGCCGATGAAGGCGAACCGCAGGAGCTACGGCGTAGTGGGGGCGCTCGAAGCCTTCCCGCTGCGGCTCGCGGCGCGGCATGCCGAAAGCTCCGGCGCCAAGCTCCATCGCGGCCTGACGCGAAAAACCTCGCACGCCGTCTTCGGCCGCGGTCTATTGCGCAAGAGCGACGACGCGACCATCGAGCACAGGATCGAGCAGGCGCGGGACGCGGGCGTCGAGCTCCTCTCCGAACGCGCTTTCCTCAGACTCGTAGGGCAATTGCCGGACGCGGCGCCCGGCGACATCAAACGGCAGTCGCTGATCGACCAGTCCGGCCTCTCCGGCCAGACCGTCGACCGCCTGGCGCTCTTTGATGCGTTCGAGTCCTCCACCGAACCGTTTTCCTTCCGCGACCTGATCCTCGCGCGGAAATATGCCGGTCTCGTTGCGACCGGTGCCGGTTGGGGCGCCATCGCCCGCGCGCTGCACGATGTCGGGCCGGTCGGCTCGCTGACCGCCGTAAAGCTCCGCACTGCTGGGATCGACCATATCGTCATCGAGGATGCTCACTCCCTTGCCGAGCTCGACGGCCAGCGCCTGCTCGACTTCGGGCCGGCCGATGACGAGGCAGAAGACTATTTCGGTCTGGCAGAGCAAGCCGAAGCGGCCGGCCTCTGGGCCGAAGCGGCAACGCTTTACGGCCATTGCGCGGCGCTCGACGGCAAGGACGCGACCGCGCCCTTCAACCAGGGCAACTGCCTCCGCGCCGCCGGCGACCTCGACGGGGCGGAGCATGCCTATGCCTCGGCGATCAAACGCGATGGCGAGTTCGTCGAAGCCTGGTTCAACTATGGCGGCGTGCTGCGCGACGAGGGCAAGACCACCGCCGCGCGAAAACATCTGCAACGCGCCATAGCGCTGGACCCGAGCTATGCCGATGCCATCTACAACCTCGCCGCACTCGAGTTCGACGCCGGCGAGATGAGCGCCGCCCGCGAACTCTGGAAGCAGTATCTGGCGCTCGATGACGACTCCGACTGGGCCCGTCGCGCCCGGGCCGGTGTCGCTCTTGCCGACCGGGAGTTGCGGAGGACAGCCGGCTGATGGCCACCGACTTTCTGTTTGACGGGCCGGAAGATGCCCGCATCACGATTCTCCTTGCCCATGGCGCCGGTGCCCCGATGGATTCCAACGCGATGATCGCGACCGCGAAGGCGCTCGCCGAGGTCGGATTTCGTGTCGCGCGTTTCGAGTTCGGCTACATGGCTGCCCGCCGCACCGGCGAGCGCAGGCCACCGCCCAAGGCCGAGACGGTGATGCCCGAGTATATTGCCGCAGTCGAAGATCTCGGGCCCACCAACGGCCCGCTGATCATCGGCGGCAAGTCGATGGGCGGTCGTGTCGCCAGCATGGTCGCCGACCCGCTGTTCGACGCCCGGCGCATAGCCGGCCTCCTCTGCCTGGGCTATCCGTTCCATCCGCCCGGCCGACCGACGCAGCTCCGCACTAAGCACCTCGTCGGCCTTAAGACCCCTGCCCTGATCGTTCAGGGCACGCGCGACGAGTTCGGCGTTCCCGACGAGGTAAAGTCGTACGGGCTATCCACCGCCATCACCGTTCACTGGGTCGAGGACGGCGACCATGACCTGAAGCCGCGAAAATCCGTGACTGGCATCAGCGCGGCTGAGGCGCTGCGGCAGATCGCGGCCCGCGTCCAAGACTGGGCGCAAACCCTCTGAAGATCGCGACCTTCAACATCAACGGCGTCAACCGCCGGCTCTCCAACCTCATGGCCTGGCTCGCCGACGCCGCGCCCGATGTCGTCTGCCTCCAGGAAATCAAGGCCACCGACCGGCAGTTCCCCGCCACCGCCCTGGCCGATGCCGGTTACGGCGCTGTGTGGAAAGGGGAAAGCAGCTGGAACGGCGTCGCCATCCTCGCCAAGGGCGCGGACCCGATCCTCACGCGCGACGAGCTGCCGGGCGATGAGACCGACAGGCAGGCCCGCTACATCGAGGCCGCGGTCAACGGCATCGTCATCGCCTGTCTCTACGCGCCGAACGGGAACCCGCAGCCCGGGCCGAAATTCGCCTACAAGCTCGCCTGGACCCGGCGGCTCCTCGCCCATGCTCAGGAGCTCTGGGATACCGGCCTGCCGGTGATCGTGGCCGGCGACTACAATATCGTTCCCGAGCCGCGCGATATCTACGAGACCACGTCGTATCGTGACAATGCCCTGGTGCAGCCCGAGAGCCGTGCGCTCTATGCCGAGCTGCTCGCACAGGGCTGGACCGACGCCATCCGCAAAGTCTTCCCGGACGAGACCGTCTACACCTTCTGGGACTACATGCGGAACCGCTGGCCCCGCAACGCCGGGCTGCGGCTCGACCATCTGCTGGTCAGCAAGAACCTGCGGCGCAAGCTCACCGGAGCCGGCATCGACCGCGACGTGCGCGGCGAGGAGAACGCCTCCGACCACGCCCCGGTATGGATCACCCTCAAAGACTGAAAGACCGGCAATCACGGCTATCCTAGCCCGGCGATCGAGCACGGCCGTACTGCAACGATCCACAAGAGAAAAACATTCTTCCAAGCGCTTGATACCAGGCATCGAAAGCGCAATTTTTTGCGCAATCGCCGGCCCTCCCAGACTGCCGGCCAACACGGAGAAGAAGATGAAAATCTCGAAGTCACTGCTCGCCATCGGCCTGCTGCAGCTGGTGCTCGCCACCCCGGTCCTGGCACAGTCGGCCCTCGATCAGATCAAGTCGGCCGGCGCGCTGCGCATCGGCACCGAAGGCACCTACGCCCCCTTCACCTACCATGACGACACGGGCGCCCTTGTAGGCTTCGACGTCGAGATTGGCCGCGAGATCGCCAAGCGCATCGGCGTCGAGGCCGAGTTTGTCGAAGGCCCGTGGGACGGGCTCATCGCCGGCATCGACGCCAACCGCTATGACGTGGTGATCAACCAGGTCGGCATCACCGAAGAGCGCCAGCAGAAGTACGACTTCTCAGAGCCCTACATTGCCTCCAAGGCGGCTCTCATCGTGCGGGCCGACAACGAAACCATCAAGAGCTTTGCCGACCTTGCCGGCAAGAAGGCCGCACAGACACTGACCAGCAATTTCGGCAAACTCGCCCAGGAGAACGGCGCGGAGCTGGTCGGCACCGATGGGTTCGACCAGTCGATCGCCCTCGTCATCCAGGGCCGCGCCGACGCCACCATCAACGACAGCCTGTCGTTCTTCGACTTCAAGAAGCACCAACCCGATGCCAACGTGAAGATCGCCGCCACCCAGGAAGCCGCCGACTTCTCGGGCGTTCTGCTCGCCAAGGGCAAACCGGAATTGCTCGAGGCCATCAACAAGGCGCTCGCAGACATCAAGGCCGACGGCACCTATGCCGCCATCTCGGAGAAGTACTTCGGCGAAGACGTCTCGCAGTAGCGCCACCCCGCAGGATCGCTAAGATGGATCGGCCGGGCTGACCGGCCGGTCCTTCGCTTTACCCGAGACCCCGATGCCGCCCTGGCTCAACCTGATGATCGAGTCGCTGCCCTCGTTGCTGTGGGCCTGCGTGCTCTTCACAGTGCCGCTCACCATTCTGTCGTTTATCTTCGGGCTCGTCGTCGGCTTCCTGGTGGCGCTGGCTCGGCTGTTCGGCCCCTGGCCACTGGCGGCAGTCGTTCGCTTCTACGTCTGGATCATCCGCGGGACACCGCTGCTGGTGCAGCTGTTCCTCATCTTCTATGGGCTCCCGAGCGCCGGCATCGTGCTGGACGCCTTCCCGGCGGCGCTGATCGGCTTCACCCTCAACGTCGGCGCCTACTCTTCAGAGATTGTCCGCGCCGTCCTTGCCTCGGTGCCCAAAGGGCAGTGGGAGGCGGCCTATTCCATCGGCATGACCTGGAGCCAAGCGATGCGCCGGACCATCCTGCCGCAGGCGAGCCGCATCGCGGTACCGCCGCTTTCCAATACCTTCATCTCGTTGGTGAAGGACACCTCGCTCGCCGCCGCCATCACCGTGCCCGAGCTCTTCCGCGCCGGTCAGCGGATCGTCGCGACCAGCTACGAGCCGCTCATCCTTTATGTCGAAGTGGCGCTGATCTATCTCGTCGTGAGCTCGGTGCTTTCGGCCCTGCAGGCGCGGCTCGAAAAGCGTCTCTCGCGCTATGGCGGCTATCTCGAGGCGACGTCGTGATCACACTCGAGAATATCGACAAGCACTTCCGAGATCTGCATGTCCTCAAGAGCGTCAGCGTTGTGGTGCCCGAAGGTCAGGTGACGGCCCTGATCGGCCCCTCCGGCAGTGGCAAGAGCACCCTGCTCCGCTGCGTCAACTTGCTCGAGGTGCCGCAGTCAGGCCGGGTGCGCATCGACGAAACCGTCATCGACTTCTCGCCCAACACGCGGCCTGGCAAGGCTGCGGTTCTCGCCCTGCGCCGGCAGACCGGCATGGTGTTCCAGAATTTCCAGCTCTTCCCCCATCGCACCTCACTGGAGAACGTGATGGAGGGGCTGGTGACGGTGCTGAAATGGCCGCGCGAAAAGGCCCGGCAGCGGGCGCTGGAACTCCTGGACAAAGTCGGCATGCTGCCCAAGGCCGACGCCTGGCCCGCCAACCTTTCCGGCGGTCAGCAGCAGCGGGTGGCCATCGCCCGAGCGCTGGCGCCCTCGCCGAAAGTGCTGCTCTGCGACGAACCCACCTCGGCGCTCGATCCGGAGCTCGCCGTCGAGGTGGTGGAAGTGCTGGCTCAGCTCGCCCGCGAGGGCACCACCATGCTGATGGCGACGCACGACCTGCGGCTGGCCGCCAGTATCGCCGACGATGTGGTCTTCATCGACCGTGGCGAGGTGGTGGAGGCAGGCACAGCCAAACAGGTGTTCAACGCCCCGAGCCGCGAGCGCACCAAGCGCTTCGTAACGACGCTGGCGGGCGAGACTCCCGCCTGAGGGTTAGGGACCCCTGAGGTCGAAGTCAGCCCAGTTCGAGTGTCGTGGTGCCGAAGATGGTGCCGAGTGGTAGATCGGGTGCCGGGCCGAGATACATCCGCGCCGTCTCGAAGGCCGGGGTGAAGCCGAGGCGCATCATCATCTCGCGCGCCGCACCATTGGGTTCGGGCACGTCGATGAAGACCGGATCGGTGCCGGCCGGCGTCACCAGTGTCGCCAGAAGCGTCTCGGCGATAGCCGGCGTCTCTGCAAAGAGCGGTCCGATCTTCCAGCCCGAAACGCAGCGGCGGATGGTGCCGTAGCCGCGCAGCACGCCGTCCTCGAAATAGCCCTCGGTCTGCCGTGTCGGAGATGGTGAGAGCCACGCGCGGAGGAAGAGTTCCCGCGGCGCGGCGACATGCCGGCAATCGAAGGCGACGACCGCAGCGAAGTCGTCGGGTGTCACCGGACGGACGTAGCTGCGTGTGGCGACGAGGCCGCGCAGAGTGCCGCCCCAGCGCGCGCTCTTGTGGGCGAACTCGAAGCCCGACTTGCGGTAGTTGTCCTGCTGGGCCGGGACTCCGTCGAGGCCGATGGTGCGGCCGGCAGCGCTCGCCATGCCAGCATCCCAGATGCGCTTGCCATGGCCTTTGCCCCGATGCGCGGGAAGGACGATGTAGAGGCCGAGAAAGGCGAATTCGGCGCCGTATTTCACCACCGAGATGCAGCCGATGCGGACGGTACCGAGCCAGCCCATCAGGAAGCCAGTCGGATCCTGCGCGTGGAAGGGGCCGGCGTCGTCGAGCCCTGGGTTCCAGCCCTCATCGCGCGCCCAGCCCAGCGCAACGTCGAGGTCGGCACGGCTCATCGGTCGGATGTCGAGATTCATGCCGCGAGCGTATGCCGGAACGGCCCCGATTGGGAGGTGCCCAGCCGCATCGTCACCAGCCCCTCCGCGAGCTTGATGGCAGCCGCCACACCGTCGACCACCGGCACGTGGTGTCGGGCCGACAGATCGGCCGCGAGGTCGGCCATGCCGGCGCACCCGAGCACGATGGCGTCGGAATTGTCGTGCAGCAGCGCCGAGGCGATCTCGTCGGAGATGGTTTCGCGGGCGGTGGAGCCAGGGCGCTCGAGTTCGAGTACGGGTACGTTGCTGGCGCGCACCTTGCCGCAACGGGCGGCGAGCCCGTAGCGCATGATGTTCTCCTGGA
>DATCRS010000521.1:0-2745 GCA_036568845.1 Devosia sp.
ACGCCGTCGGTGATCGAGGAGGTGATGTGCCTGACGCCCTCGACGCCGGAGACGGCGTCTTCAACCGTCTTGGTCACCTGGGATTCGAGCTCGGCCGGCGCGGCGCCGAATTGCGAGACGGCGACCGAGATGACCGGAATATCGGCCGAAGGCAGCCGGGTGATGGCGAGCTTGGTGAAGGAGGTCCAGCCGAGAATCAAAAGGATGATCGAGAACACCACCGATGGCAGCGGATTGCGGATCGACCATGCCGAGATGTTGAGAGCCATTAGCGTACCCGCGTGCGATCGAGTTCATCGGCGAACATGGTCTTGATCTGGTCGCCGTCATGCAGCGAAGAGCCGGCGTCGGCGACGACGATCTCGCCGACCTCGACCCCTTCGAGGATTTCCGTTTGGCTGTCGGATGTCAGCCCGACGCGCACTCGTCGTGTCTCGACGACATTGCCTTTGACCACCTGGACGGTGAGATGGTCGATCGCGGTCTTGGGAACCGCGACGCCGCAGCTTCGCTTGGCGTCGATGGAGGCGCGGGCAAACACGCCGACCTTCAGCGAGGGATTATTGGTCACGCTGATGCGGACACGGCCGAGCTGGGTGGCGCGGTCGATCTCGGGCGCGACCAGGCGGACGCGGCCGATCAGGTCGGCGGCGTCGTCCCGGCTGATCCGCACCGTCGCGCCGGGGCTGAGCTTGGGCATGTGCACGGCCGGGACCTGCGCATCCAGCTCGATCTCGTTGTTGACGGCGATGCGGAACATCGGTCCCGCCTGCGGCGAGGCCGGGGCACCCACGATGGTGCGCACTTCCGTGATCAGACCCGGCGCAGGCGCTTTCAGCGAGATCGGACCCTGAGGCCCCGGCCGTTGCTGCTGGCCCGGGATCTGGGGCGGCGCCGTCAGCCGCGCCAGTTCCTGATTTTCAGTGACGATGGTGCCCTCGGTGACGAACAGGTCGGTCACCTTCGATCCTTCCTGGTCGGCCATGACCACGGCCTCGCGCCGCGGCACGAAGAAGCCGGTCACACGCACGAGGTCGGAGAAGCAGGCATTGGTCGACTTCGTCACGATGACCAGTGCCTCGCCCGGCGTGTCCTTCGCCTCGGGCCGGTGCCGATGCTCGAACCAGTAATAGCCGACGCCGAGGACGAGGATGAACGCCACGGTTCCCGCAGGCTTGAGATATTCGGAGATGTTCATCGCCGGATCATCCTGGCCTGGCTCGAGGTTATCGGGAGCGAATCCCTGAAACGAAGCGGCGTCCCGCAGGGCTGCGGGACGCGCGCTGGGACCAATAGTTTACACCACATCAGGACTTGTCACTTCAACGGATTACGTCGCGGTCACTTCGATGCGGTGGTCTTGTTTTCCATATTGACGACCTGCACGCGCCGGTTCACCTCCGCCATCGGCTGGCTCGGGTCCTTCAGCTTGCTCTTGCCGTAGCCGACGGTGACGAGGTCGGCGGCGGCGATGCCGTACTTCTCGATGAGATAGCGCTTGATCGAATCCGCGCGGCGCTCCGACAGGTCCTGATTGTAGGCCTCGCCGCCAGCGGCGTCGGTGTGACCGGCGACCACGAAGGTCGAGCCCTTGAGGTCGGGGCTGGTCAGCGCGCGGCCGAGCGCCTGCACCGAGGGCATCGACTTGGCGCTGATATCGGCCGAGTTGTAGTCGAAGGTGATTTCGAGATCGATGTTCGGCTTGTCCTTGGCGGCGGTTGCGATCTCCTCGCGTTCGGTCGAGGAGAGCGAGCGGGTGGCGCGGCCGCGGACGGACTGGATCAACTTGGTTTCCGCCGCGTTCGGGACGGGATCCGCCTGCGGGCCGATCGAAAGGCCGCGGGTCAGGGGCTTTTTCGGCGGCGGCGCCAGGGCGCGGACAATCTCGTCCTCGGTGACGTTCTTGCTGTTGCCGTCGTCGCCGGCGAAGGCGGGCGTCAGCGATAGCGCGGCGCCAAGGGTGACGATGGACAGGATTGCGGTCAGTCCTTTTGCAGCCAAATTCATTGTCTGTCCCTCCTGCGCGAGCCCGCGCGGTTCCAATATTTCCTGCAAGTGGCCCCACGGCTAGGGCGCTGCGGCATCCATTCCATTAGTCTTGGCCGGGCGGCCCGGGTTCGAGGCGCCGTCCGCCTGAAATCAAAAAAATATCAACGCACTCCGTAACTTGCGAATTCCTGCACGATGTTCGGATCCATCGCCTTGGCGTTGGCGATGTCGAGCGAACCTTCCTGCGCCGAGCCGTTGCGCTGCTTGGCTACGCCGCGGCCGTAGAGCGAGGAGGTCAGGCGCGGGTTGATCCTCAAGGCGGCGTCGAAATCGGCGATGGCGTTCTTCACCGCTCCCGATTTGAGGTTCACCAGCCCGCGGCTATCCAGGGCATCGACGAAATTCGGCCGCAGCCGCAGCGCCTCGTTGCAATCCTTCAGCGCGCCCTGGAGGTCGCCCACCACGGTGCGTGTCCAGCAGCGATTGTTCAGGGCCTCGACGTCCTTCGCGTTGATCCGCAGCGTGTCGTCGAAATCCTTGATAGCGAGGGTGTAGGCGCCCTTGCTGGCATAGACCTGGCCGCGCCGATACAGCGCGTTCACGTCGTCAGGATTGGCCGCGATCTTGGCCGTCAGGCCCTTGATGGTGGGATCCTCGGCCAGCGCGGACGCGCTCGGGCAGCCGTCCGCATTGGCCGGCGGAGCGGGTTCGGCCGGTTTGGCCGGCGGTGGCGGCGGAGGCAGCGCGGCCTCCACC
>DATCRS010000522.1:0-11494 GCA_036568845.1 Devosia sp.
ATCCGAGATTCAGGGCGTCGCTGGAGGCGAGCCTTCGCGCCATGCACGTCGAGCGGGTCGACCTCTTCTTCCTCCACAACGAAATCTGTCCGGATGGCTTTGTCTATCCGGTGGACAACGAGAAGCGCGCTGAGTTTGCCACCAACTGGTCGCTGTACCGCGAGGCGGTCGTGCCGGCCTTCTGCCGCCTGCAGGACGAAGGCCTGATCGGCGCCTGGGGCATTACCGGCGTGGCGGTGCCACGGACGATCATCGATGCGCTCGAGGCCGAGGAGCGGCCGGCGGCGGTGCAGGCCGTTGCCAATCTGCTTGACAGTCCCGGCGGGCTGACCCGGCTGCGCGAACCGGCACGGCCGCGCGAGATCGTCGCCACCGCGCGCCGCAGCGGCGTCGGTGTCATGGGGATCCGGGCCGTTCAGGCCGGTGCGCTGACCCGCTCGTTCGACCGCGACCTGCCCGACGACCACCGCGACATGGAAGATTTCCGACGTGCTGCGCCGTTCCGGGAGCTTTGTGCCAGGTGGGGTGCCGACCCGGCCATCGTGGCGCATCGCTACGCCCTCGGTATCGACGGCGTCGAGACGCTGGTGCTGGGGGTGAAGAACCGCGACGAACTGCGCCAATGTCTCGACGCCGAGGCCGTCGGTCCGTTGTCCGCGGACGAGGTCGCTGCCATCGATGTACTGGGCCTGCGCTGAGTTCGCCTGATTGCTCCCAACGGTCAGGCCGGGCCGCCTAGTTTCTGCGGGGCGGCCCAATTCTTGTTGGGTTAGACGAACAACTCCACCTTCTCGAAGGTCCGCACGTCCACAAGCCCGACGTCCGAAATCCGCAGCTCCGGGATCACCACCAGCGCCAGGAGGGAATGCTGCATGAAGGCGTTGTTGAGGGTGCAGCCGCACGCTTGCATCGCCGCGACCAGCGCCTCGGCCTTGCGGGCGACGACTTCGGCGCGCTCGTCCGACATCAAGCCCGCGATCGGCAGCTCGACTAGCGCCAGCACCTTGCCCCTGGAGACCACCACCGCGCCACCGCCGACCTCGCCCAGCGTATTGGCAGCAAGCGCCATGTCGCCACGATTGGTGCCGACGACGATCATATGGTGGCTGTCGTGCGCGACGGTCGAAGCAACGGCGCAGTCGGCAGTGTAGCCGAAGCCCGAGACCAGTGCGTTGACCACCTGGCCGGTGCCGCGGTGGCGCTCGACCAGCGCGATCTGGCAGACATCACCGGCCCGGTCCATGGCGACCAGCCCGTCCTCGACCGGCAGCGTGCGTTCGAGCGCGTGTGTCCCGGCCTGGTTCTCGATGACGCCGATCACCCGGGCGGTGACCGCGTTGCGGCCGGCGGGCGCCGTGATGGCAAAGTCGGCGGCGGCGTAGGTCTTGCCGAGGTTAACGGTCTCGCGGGCGTAGGCCGGATACTCCCAGACCGGCATCTCGGCAGTGAGGTGGCCGTTCTCGGCCACGACCTTGCCGTGCGCGATAACAAGCTCGATCGGCAGCGCGGCGAGGTCCGATGTGAGGAAGAGATCGGCTCGGCGGCCCGGCGTGATCGAGCCCAGCTCGCGCTCCAGCCCGAAATGCGTCGCGGTGTTGAGCGTTGCCATCTGGATGGCGGTGATGGGCTTGAGCCCATGCGCGATGGCATGGCGGACCACGCGGTCCATGTGGCCGTCATTGACCAGCGTGCCTGAGTGGCTGTCGTCGGTGCAAAGGATGAAGTTGCGGCTGTCGAGTCCGTCCTCGGTGATGGCGCGCACCTGCGTCGCGACGTCGTACCAGGCCGAGCCCAGCCGCAGCATGGCGCGCATGCCCATCCGGACGCGGGCGATGGCGTCCTCCTTGCGGGTGCCCTCGTGGTCGTCGGCCGGCCCGCCTGCCACATAGGCGGCGAACGGAGCGCCGAGATCGGGCGAGGCATAGTGGCCGCCGACGGTCTTCCCGGCCCGTTGTGTTGCCGCGATCTCGGCCAGCATCTTGGGATCCTTCATGATGACGCCTGGAAAATTCATCATTTCACCCAGCCCGATGATGTTGGGCCAGCCCATAATCTCGGCTACCTCCTCTGCCGAGAGCGTCGCTCCCGGCGTCTCGAGTCCGGGCGCTGAGGGGACGCAGCTCGGCGCTTGGACGAAGACATTGATCGGCTGCCCCGTCGCCTCGTCATGCATCAGCCGCACGCCACGCGCGCCGAGCACATTGGCGATCTCGTGCGGGTCGATGAACATCGAGGTAGTACCGTGCGGGATCACGGCGCGGGCAAACTCGGTGACCGTCACCATGCCGCTCTCGACATGCATGTGCCCGTCGCAGAGGCCCGGCACCATATAGCGGCCATTGGCGTCGACGACCTCGGTCTCCGGGCCGACGGCCGACTGCAGGTCCGGCCCGATGGCGGCAAAGCGGCCCGCGCGGATGGCGACGTCCATGCTCGGGATGATCTCACCGGAATGGACGTTCACCCAGCGCCCGTTGCGCACCACCAGGGCGGCAGGCTTTCGCCCCGCGGCGACGTCGATCAGGTCGGGGGCGGATTCGGGCCAGGTTTTCATCGCGGTCTCCCGTAGCTGAGCCGGAGGAGAGGGCGCCTTCGCCCGCCGGTCAAGGGGCAAAGCAAAGGGCCGCCCGCCTGTTGCGGACGGCCCTTTTACGTGCCTACGAGTTAGACCCGTTCGATGCAGACCTTGGTGTGGCCTGCATTGCGGAAGCCAAGCTTGGTGGCTGCCGCCTTGGAGAGATCGATGATCCGGCCCTTCACGAAGGGACCGCGATCGTTGATCGTGACCTGGATCGACTTTCCCGAACGCTGATCGACAACACGCACCTTGGTGCCGAACGGGAGAGATTTATGAGCCGCGGTCATGGCGCTGGGGTTCATCCGGTCCCCGCTCGCCGTGCGGTTGCCTGGTAGAGAGTACCAGGATGCCCCGCCGCACTGGCCGCCCGCAAATGCCCCGGTGGTAGACGCTAGAACGGCCACCAGGGCGGCGACCACAACGATGTTTTTGGTCAAGCTACTGTCTCACTGTAGTTTACGAACGCCTGCCCGATGGCGGCGAAAGCTGGCCAGAATATGAACCGAATATGAACGGGACGATTCCCAGGAGGAGTGTTGCGGCCGCGCCTCACCCGATCGTGAGGGAACCTTCAGGAATCTGGCTGTGGACCCAGTAACTTGGCGATCAATCGAGGCAAGGCTGCCCAATTCTGCCGGCCGAAAAATGTGATCGGTTGCCGTGAGATCGAATAATTTTGACCAATTGATAAAATTTCCGCCTGGAGTTAGCCTCACTTCCTGGAATGGTTCCAAGGAGGGAGTGGGTCCATGGCAGAGGGCATGCTCAAGGAAGGGATCGCGGCGGGCCGCCTGCCGGCTGAGCGCTACGCGGAAAACTTCGCGGATCTGCACCCCCCGCTGACGCATCACGAGGCCATTGTCGAGGCCGACCGCTGCTACTTCTGCTACGATGCGCCGTGCATGAACGCATGCCCGACCTCGATCGATATCCCGCTCTTCATCCGCGAGATCGTCACGGACAATCCGCTCGGCGCTGCCGAGACCATCTTCGAGCAGAACATCCTGGGCGGCATGTGCGCCCGCGTCTGCCCCACCGAGCAGCTCTGCGAAGAGGCCTGCGTGCGTGAGGAGGCGGAGGGCAAGCCGGTCAAGATCGGCCAGCTGCAGCGCTACGCCACCGACGCCGCCATGCGGGAGCAGAAGCAGTTCTTCGAGCGCGCGGCCGAGACCGGCAAGCGCGTCGCCGTGGTCGGCGCCGGCCCCGCCGGTCTCGCCTGCGCCCACCGGCTCTCGATACATGGGCACGCCGTAACAGTCTTCGATGCGCGGCCCAAGGCTGGCGGTCTCAATGAATATGGCATCGCCAGCTACAAGACGCCGGGCGGCTTCGCTCAGGCGGAGGTGGACTATGTTACCGCCATCGGCGGAATCGAGATTCTCAACAACCAGCAGCTCGGTCGCGACATCACGCTCGAGCGCCTGACCGAGACCTTCGACGCCATGTTCCTTGCCATCGGGCTGGGCGGCGTCAATGCGCTCCGCGTCGAGGGCGAGGAGGCCGCCGGCGTCGACGACGCCGTCGACTTCATCGAAGCGCTACGCCAGAGCACCGATCTTGGGAGCCTCCCCATCGGGCGGCGCGTGGTGGTGATCGGTGGCGGCATGACGGCCATCGATGCTGCCGTGCAGGCCAAGCTCCTCGGTGCCGACGAGGTGACCATCGCCTATCGCCGCGGCAAGGAGTTCATGAACGCCTCGGAATACGAGCAGGAGCTCGCGACCTCCAAGGGCGTCGTGATCCGGCACTGGATGGCGCCAACGAGGGTGCTCACCGAAGCCGGCAAGGTCACGGGCATCGAGCTCGAGCACACCACCCTCGTCGATGGCAAGCTGACCTCAACCGGATTGAAGCAGGTGCTGCTTGCCGATCAGGTATTCAAGGCCATCGGCCAGACGCTGAACGCGACGGCGGCGGGGCTGACCATCACCAATGGCAAGATCGAGGTCGACGACGAGGGCCGTACGTCGCTTCCAAAAGTCTGGGCCGGCGGCGACTGCGCCACCGGCGGCGACGACCTGACCGTGACCGCCGTGGCCGAGGGCCGCGACGCCGCCGAAAGCATCAACCGGTTCCTGATGGCGGGCACCGAAAGGGCAGCTGCCTGACGGCGACGCGGGGAGGAGAGGGCCGGTGGACATACTGGCGGGACCAGCAGTGGAGACGAGGTCGGCCCGGCACACGCTGGGCATCCGCATCGTCACGCCATTCCGTGGCATGCTGGCGCAGCGGGACGCCCTGCTCGACGAGCTCTATGATTGGGTCGATGCGCACGACGTTCCCGTGGCAGAGACATTCCTCCGGCTCCACGTCATCGACATGGAAGGTCCGATGGATCTTGAGGTCGGCGCGCTAGTACCCGAGGCATCCGCCGGCGATGATCGCGTCCGGCCTGGCGTGCTGCCGGCCGGCGACTACGCTACGCTCACCTATCGCGACCATGCGCGCCGCGCCAACGGCTACCTGCAAGACTGGGCTCGCGACAACGGCGTCGTCCTCGACCGCCGTGGCGTCCCGGCGGGCGATGAATTCGCGTGCCGCTACGAGGCCTATCTCACCGACCCCCGCACCGAACCGCGCAAGACCCGCTGGATCGTCCAGCTCAACATGCTCACCCGCCAGGCCGGCGGACTAGAGGAGTGACATGAACTCTTCGACGGTGAGGCCGGATTGGGAAATGATGCCGCGCAGCGTGCCGGGCGGCAGGTCATGCGAGCCGTGGACGGGGATGATTACCTTTGAGCCGGGCACATCCGGCCTGCGAAGCACATGGTGGCTGCCCGTCACGCGCTCCAGCCTGAAACCGGCCCGTTCGAGGGCGCGAACCACGGCCTTGCCACTGACCCCGGCGAGGCGGCGTGCTGCCACCTCAAGCCGCGATGCTGACGGTGCGCGTCACCGGAACAATATCTGGCGGGATTTCCTCCCCGTCGTCACGGCGGACGTCGAGCGCGAGTTCGATCGCCTCTTTGGCCATGCGCAAAGCGTCGTCCTCGTCGACGCCGTAACTAACAATCTCGGGAAGTGCGGGAACTCGGATGGTAAAGCCACCCTCGGGCTCTGGCAGCAGCTGAATGGTATAGTTCAGAACTTTGCTCATCGGCGTGTTTCCCCGCGTCGCGCCCCCAACATAGTCGCAACTTCGCCAATCGCCAAACTGGAGGCCAGCCATGGCTGATATCCGGAACAACTTCGTCGGCATCAAATCGCCCAACCCGTTCTGGTTGGCGAGCGCGCCACCGACGGACAAGGCCTACAACGTCGAGCGTGCCTTCAAGGCCGGCTGGGGCGGCGTGGTGTGGAAGACGCTCGGCGAGGAAGGCCCGCCGGTGGTCAACGTCAATGGCCCGCGCTATGGCGCCATCTGGGGCGCCGACCGCCGGCTGTTGGGGCTCAACAATATCGAGCTCATCACCGACCGGCAGCTGCAGCTCAACCTGCAGGAGATCAAGCAGGTCAAGAAGAACTGGCCCGACCGGGCGCTGGTCGTTTCCATCATGGTGCCGTGCGAGGAAGAGAGCTGGAAGGCCATCCTGCCGCTGGTCGAGGAGACCGAGGCCGATGGCATCGAGCTCAATTTCGGCTGTCCGCACGGCATGAGCGAGCGCGGCATGGGTTCGGCCGTCGGCCAAGTGCCCGAATATGTCGAAATGGTCGTGCGCTGGTGCAAGCAGTATTCGCGCATGCCGGTGATCACCAAGCTGACGCCGAACATCTCCGACATCCGCCGGCCGGCGCGGGCGGCCAAGCATGGCGGCACTGATGCGGTGAGCCTCATCAACACCATCAACTCGATCACCTCGGTCAATCTCGACACCTTCTCGCCGGAGCCCTCGATCGATGGCCGCGGCACCCATGGCGGCTATTGCGGCCCGGCGGTGAAGCCGATCGCGCTCTCGATGGTCAGCGAGATTGCGCGCGACCCCGAGACCTATGGCCTACCCATCTCGGGTATCGGCGGCGTCACCACCTGGCGTGATGCGGCAGAGTTCCTCGCCCTGGGCGCCGGCAACGTGCAGGTCTGCACCGCGGCGATGACCTATGGCTTCAAGATCGTCGAGGAGATGATCTCGGGCCTCAAGGCCTGGATGGACGAAAAGGGACACGCCACGCTCGACGAATTCGCCGGCCGGGCGGTGCGCAACACCACCGACTGGCAGTTCCTCAACCTCAATTACGTGACCAAAGCCAAGATCAACCAGGACCTCTGCATCTCCTGCGGCCGCTGCCACATCGCCTGCGAGGACACCTCGCACCAGGCGATCATGAAGGAAAAGGACGGCAAGCGGCACTTCGAGGTGATGGACGACGAGTGCGTGGGCTGCAATCTCTGCGTCAACGTCTGCCCGGTCGAGAACTGCATCACCATGGAAACCCTCGCCCCCGGCATGCTCGATGAGCGGACCGGCAAGGTGGTGGAAGCCGACTACGCCAACTGGACCACGCATCCGAACAATCCGATGCGCAAGGTGGCTGAGCCGGCGGAGTAGGGTTTCCCGTTATCTTCGCCTAAACCATTCTCGCAGCGCCGCTTCCGCCGGTAAGGTTTGCGGAACGATCGGACCGCTATCGTCCCACCTGGGAAAAATACAGAGTGGACGAAGATGGCGCAGCATTTTCTCCTCACGCCGGCCATGGCCGGATCGCGACAGTACCGCGCTGGTACGTTGTCGACGGACAGGAAAGTCACTCTTCAATCGAGCCGGCTGGTGCTGGGTGGTGTGCTTGGGGTTGTTGGCCTTACCGCGATCTTCCTCTGGGGCACGCTCACGGCGATCCAGCTGCTCGACCAGAAGTCGGTCGATGCGGAGCGCGAGCGGGCCATGGTAGCGGTTGGCATCGCGCAGCAGGACGGCGCCCTCATTGACGGTACGACCGCCGTCACGGTCGGCCAGCACTACCTGCTCACCGGCGCGCGACTCGCTTCGCCAGATAGCCTGGGGCCGCAGGAAACCTCGGTGCCGCTTGCGGGAACGTCCGATGTCTTTGCCTGGACGCCGCGCAAGCTCGGCAGCGAGACGGCGGGAACGCTCGCGCCGATCCGCGTCACCTCGGCCTTGCTCGTCTTCGGCTGCGTGCTCTTCATCCTCAACCGGCTTTATAGGCTCGCGCGCGAGCTCGATACGCGCCGCCGCGCGGCCCGCGATCTCGCCACCCGTGATGCACTGACCGGCCTTGCCAATCGCCGCGGCTTCCGCGAGGCGCTAGACGCGGCCTTTGCCGGGCCGGATCAGCTGGCGCTGTTCTATCTCGATCTCGACGGCTTCAAGCAGGTCAATGACCGCTACGGCCACGCTACCGGCGACCACTTGCTCAACTGCGTGGCGCAGCGCCTCGCTCATCTCGCCGGACCGGATGGTCACGTAGCACGGCTGGGTGGCGACGAGTTCGTGGTGTTGCGCCGCGGTCCCGCAAGCCGCGCCGAGCTCACCGAGCTCGCCACTCGCATGCATCAGCGCGTCTGCCTGCCATATGGCCTGGGCGAGGTGGAGGCCGAGGTCGGGGTCAGCATCGGCATTGCCGTCCGCAGCGGCAACATGCTCGAGGCCGACGACCTGGTGGCAGGCGCCGACGCTGCGCTCTATCGGGCCAAGTCGATCGACGGCACGCCCTTTGCCTTTGCCGAAGAGCTCGTCGCGGGCTTCCCCAAAGCCGCCTGACGCGCCGACTGCTGGACACGCGGCCGGCGCAAGGCTAGGCGAGTGCCATGTCTCCCCGCCTGCTCGCCCATCTGGGCATGCTGCTCTTTGCAGCCTTCATTGCCGGATCCTTCACGACGGGAGCGCTAGCGGTGCCGCACCTGGCACCGGCGCCGCTCAATGCTGCGCGCTTCATTCTCGCTTCGCTGCTGATGGGCGCCTTTGCCTTCGGCATCGCGCGCCAGCGGTTCGAGTGGCCCGCGGCGCCCTGGCGCTTCGCCGTGACCGGCTTCCTCACCGCGATCTACTTCGTCACGATGTTCATCGCCTTGACCATGACACTGCCGGTGGCGACGAGCGCGGTCTATACGCTGGTGCCGATCATGACCGCGGTGACGGCTTTCTTTCTCGTCGGTCAGCGCTCCGGCGCGGCCGTGCTGCTGAGCCTCGTCGTCGCCGGCCTCGGCGCCATCTGGGTCATCTTCCGGGGCGATCTCGATGCCCTGCTGCGCTTCGATGTGGGGCGGGGCGAACTCATCTACCTTCTCGGCTGCGTCGCCTACGCCTTCTACACGCCGCTGCTACGGAAATATCAGCACGGCGAGTCGGCGCTGGTGCTGAGCTTCTGGACGCTGGTCGGCACCGCCGTCTGGATCACGCTCTACGGCCTGCCCGAGATTCTGTCGGTCGACTGGCTGCGCCTGCCGCTGCTGGTCTGGTGGGTGATCCTCTACCTCGCAGTTGCGCCGACGGCGATCTGCTTCTTCCTGATCCAGTATGCGTCCAAGCACCTGCCGGCAGCCAAGGTCATCGCCTATGGCTACCTCACGCCGAGCTTCGTCATTCTCTTCGAGGGCTTTGCCGGTCACGGCTGGACCAGCCTCAGCGTCGTTCTGGGCGCGCTGATCACGGTGCTCGGGCTCGTGGTACTGGCGGCGGTGCCGGACCGCTAGCTGCCGACCACCGAGAGCTTGTTGAACTTGACGCTGATCCAGCGCTGCGCGCCCTCCTCGTGGATGTCGACGAGGTCGAGCGCGCGCAGCGCCTTGAGGAATTTTCCGGCGCCGCCGACCCGCGCGGCAAGATCGGGTGCGTTGGCCTTGATATAGGTCGCGGCAGTGACGCTCAGCACGCGGCCCTGTTTGCCGCGTTCCCGGCAGACGCTGTGCAGCAACTCGTGCAGCCGCTTGATGTCGAGCTGATCGAGGCCGCGGTCAACGGCGGCGGGCAATAGCGGCGAGGGTGCCAGCAACACGTGGAACTCGGTGAACGCCATGCGGTAGCTCTCGCCGGCGGCCTCCTTGCCGAAGCCGTAAACGGGCATGTTCTCGGTCCGCAGCCGGCGCGCCAGTGCGGTAAAGTCCTTGTCGCTCGACGCGATGCAGAAGCCGCGTACCTTGCCGGCATGCAGGATATCCATCGCGGCGATGGTCATCGCGATGTCGGCCGAATTCTTGCCAGCGTGAAACTGGTGACGGAGATCGATCCCCTCGCGCTGCGCGACTTCCTGCCAGCCTGGATGCGGCCAGGTGAAGAAGTCGCCGTGCAGTTGCCAGACGATCGGCGCGCCGAGCGCTTCGACCTTCTCCTTGAGCGGCTCGAACAAGAGTGACGAAATGTTCTCGGCATCAACGAGGACGGCCAAAGGCACGCGCATGGGAGGCTCCGGACAGCTGCCGGCACCATGCGCTGACAAACCTTCACGAAAGTTCGCGAGCCACGCTTGGATTGTCGCGGCGGACTTTACGACTTCTTGGGCAAGAGTCCGTGGAGGAAGAGGTTCTCGAGATATCGCGCAGCGTCCTCGAACCGGCCCTCGCCACCGCGCTCCGGCCCGAGCACCGCCCGCACCTGCACGTCGAAATCGGCATAATGCTGCGTCGTCGCCCAGATCGAAAAGATCAGGTGATAGGGGTCGGTGCGGTTGAGCTTGCCCTGGTCCATCCAGGTCTCGAGGATTTTGGCCTTTTCGTCCACGAGCCGCTTAAGGTCGCCTTCGAGCATGTCGAAGGTGCGTGGTGCGCCCTGCAGCATCTCGTTGGCAAAGAGCCGGCTCTGGCGCGGAAAGTCGCGGCTCATCTCCAGCTTACGCCGGATATAAGAGCGGATCTCCGGCACCGGATCGCCTTCGGCCGAGAACTCGCGCAGCGGCGCCAGCCAGATGTCGAGCATGTCGGCGATGAGCCGCTTATGGATCTCTTCCTTGCGCGGGAAATAGTAGAGCAGGTTCGGCTTGCTCATTCCGGCGGCCTCGGCGATCTGGTCGATCGTCGCCCCGCGGAAACCGTGGACGGAAAAGACGTCGAGCGCCGCATCGAGGATCAGATCCTGCTTTTCCCGCTGGATGCGCGTGACCGGTCGTGAGGCTTTCTTGGGCTTCTTTGCGGCCTTTTCGGGCGGGCTCGTCACTGTCACCAGTGGCACTCCGGGCGGCGCCGGAGCAGCAGCATTTTCACCTTGATCGGCGGCATGGGAGTGCTAACATTTTTTCCAACTGGTCAAATTTCTGAGTAACACGACCGACCGTCAAGAGCCAATAATCTTGACTGGAATAATCAACGAAGACGGGGAGCATACGGTGTCCAACCGCCTGAACGTCGCGCCGAACGATCTCAACGCGTTCTGGATGCCTTTCACCGCCAATCGCCAGTTCAAGAAGGCGCCGCGCATGTTCGTGCGCGCCAAGGACATGCACTACACCACCAGCGACGGCCGCGAGGTGCTCGACGGCACCGCCGGGCTCTGGTGCGTCAATGCCGGCCACTGCCGTCCCAAGATCGTCGAGGCGATCGCCGAGCAGGCAGCGGAGATGGACTACGCGCCCGCTTTCCAGATGGGCCACCCCAAGGCCTTCGAGCTCGCCAACGCGCTGGTGCAGATCGCCCCCGAGGGCATGAATCACGTGCTCTACACCAATTCCGGCTCGGAATCGGTGGAGACGGCGCTCAAGGTTGCGCTGGCCTACCACCGGGTGAAGGGCGACGGCAGCCGCTTCCGCCTCATCGGCCGCGAGCGTGGCTATCATGGCGTCAATTTCGGCGGCATTTCGGTCGGCGGCATCGTGACCAACCGCAAGATGTTCGGTACGCTGCTGACCGGCGTCGACCACCTGCCGCATACCCATACGCCCGGCAAGAACCAGTTCACCCGCGGCGAGCGCGAGACCGGTGGCGAGGACCTGGCCTCCGAGCTCGAGCGCATCGTCACCCTGCACGATCCATCGACCATCGCGGCGGTCATCGTCGAGCCTGTCGCCGGGTCGACCGGCGTGCTCATC
>DATCRS010000523.1:0-4579 GCA_036568845.1 Devosia sp.
AGGCGAACTCGATGTCAACTCCTCTGAGCTCGGGGAAAGTCTTTTCCAACTTTGGCCGAATGAAATCGGCAAGGCTCGCCGGGTCCGACCCGCCATAACCGACGCCGCCGCCATAAAGCAGGCGGTGGTCCGCCGTGCGTCGGAAATAGTCGAGGATGTAGTTGGCGTCTTCGACGCAATAGTTCGCCGGCAGCAGTCGTGCTGCGACGTCCTCACCCAATGGCGCCGTCGCCACCTGCTGGCTGGAAACCGGCATGATTTTGCCGCCGATCTCGGGCAGCAGCCCGCCGATATAGGCATTGCCGCAGACCAGCACCGCGCCGCAGCGCACGAGGCCACCGTCCGTGCGGGCCACCGGCAGCGCGCCATCCTCCACTGCCGTGACACGTGAGAACTCGAAGATCCGACCGCCCAGCTTTTCGAGTGCCGCGGCTTCTCCGAGCACGAGGTTCAGCGGGTGGATATGGCCGCCGAGATGATCCACCAGCCCGCCGACATAGCGGTCGGTTGCAACGATCCGCTCAACACCCGCTCGGTCCACGATCTCGAGCCCGGGATGGCCATGGCGCTCCCAGGTTCTCTTCGTCTCCTCCATCCCCTGGAGCTGCTTGTCACTGAACGCGGCGAGAAAGTTGCCGGGCTGGTGGTCGCACTCGATCGCGTACTTCTTGATCCGCTCGCGGATAATGTTGCCGCCTTCGAGCGACATCACGCCCAGCGCGCGCGCCTTGTCCGATCCGTAGCGCTTCTCGATCACCTGCAGGTCACGGCTATAGCCGTTGACGATCTGCCCGCCATTGCGGCCCGAGGCGCCGAAGCCGATGCGCTCGGCCTCGACGACCACCACCGCATAGCCGCGCTCGGCCAGCGCCAGTCCGGCGGATATCCCGGTGAAGCCTGCACCGATCACACAGATGTCAGCCGTGACCTCGCCCTCGAGCCGCGGCCGCACGCCCTTGTCCCTGGCAGTGGCCGCATAATAACTCGGTGCGTGTCCGGGTGAGGCCTCCTGCACCTCAGACAGTCTTGATGAAAGCGTCGTATTCGACATCGGTCACCCGCCCGCGGAATTCGGCGAGCTCCTGGTTCTTGCAGGCAAAGTAGAGCCCCTTGTAGTCGTCCCCCAGCGCCGTGGCGGCGAAGGTCGAGGCCTCGAAGAGGTCGAGCGCATGGTCCCAGTTCTTTGGCAGTGGCTGATGCGCCTCGGTGTGCTGGTCGGCAATCAGCGGCTCGCCCGGCGGCGCCTTGCTCTCGATCCCCATCAACGCTCCTTGGAGAATGGTCGCCAGTACGAGATAAGGGTTGGCGTCCGCACCCGCCACGCGGTGCTCGATACGTGTGGCCTCGCGTCGCGAGGTGATGATCCGCACCGCCGCCGAACGGGTCTCGAACCCCCACGACGCAAACATCGGCGCGTGCTCCGAAAGCGTGATGCGGCGATAGGAGTTCGCATTTGGCGCAAACACCGCCATGCCGTCGGGCATCGTCGCGACCAATCCCCCGATCGCGCCCAGGAGCATGTCGGACGGCTCGTTCCCCTCGCCCACGAAGACATTGTTGCCCGCTTCGTCGAGCAGCGAGAAGTGCACGTGCATGCCGCTGCCGGCGTGCTGGCCGTACGGCTTGGCCATGAAGGTGGCGTCGTAGTCGTGCTTGCGTGCGACGCCCTTGACGATACGCTTGAGCAGCACTGCATGGTCCGCCGCGTGCAGGGCATCCGTCACATGTTTGAGGTTGACCTCGTACTGCCCAGGTCCGTTTTCGCGGAGGAACGTGTCCACCGGCACATCCTGGGCCTCGCACGACCGTGCGATGTCGGCAAAGACCTCCTCGAACTCGTGCAGTTCCGAAATCGACAGCACCTGCGTCTGCCGGCTCTGCCAGCGCACGTCGCGCGAGTTCGGCGGCCGCACCGGGTCGAGTGCCGAGTGCACAGGGTCGATGAGGTAGAACTCGAACTCGATTGCGACGACCGGCGTCAGACCCTTGGCATCGTACCTCTTCAGCACCGCGCTCAGCACGTTGCGCGGGTCGGCGTAAAAGCCCGTTCCGTCGTCATTCTTCATGCCGAGAAACACCTGGGCCGTCGGCCGGGCGAGCCACGGCACGGGCGCCAGGCTCTCCATCACCGGAAAGCATTGTCCATCCGGATCGCCGGTGCCTTCGGCCAACCCTGCGCCCAGTACGTCGCGGCCCCAGACGTCGAGGGCGAAGATCGAGCGGGGCAGGGCCATGCCGTTGGCGAAGATGTCCTGCGCCCGGTCGCGCGGAATCCACTTGCCGCGTGGCACGCCGTTGGCGTCGATCACGAAGGCCTCGATGATCTCGATCTGCGGGTTGCGCTCGAGGAACTCGGTCGCCATCAGCTCCGGTGCGGGTCTAGCATCCATGTGCCGCTCCGCCACAGTTGGTGTTGCCACTGCAGAACTGATCGACGCTGATGTCGCCGGTGCGCTTGGAATCCATTCCCAGCCTCCCTTCACCCATCAACGCCCACTCTGTACCCAAAGTTCAACGAAGACAAACGTTTAGAGTCGCATCTGTCGCGACATGATGAACCAGCGATGGCCGGGACAATCTATCCACAGCAGGCCGTCCCTGCGTTTGCCGGTCTAGTTTATGACAGCGCGATGTGATGCAACCCGTGACACAAATCTGTCACCGGGGGACACCATGACCGATAAGGACCTGCAGAGCACGCTGATCAATCTCGCCAGCGGCAAGCTCACGCCCAAGGAGATGCTGAAGGCCGCACGCAAGGCGCATCCCAAGGCGTCCAAGAAAGAGATCGTCCGCGCCGCCTTCGCTTCGCTGATTGCGGTAGCCGATCATGATGGTGAAAAAGCCCTGAAGCTGCAGGACTTTGCGCTCCAGGAGCGCGGTCCGGAGTAGCTACACCACCAGCTCCATCCGATCCGCCGGGAACCGCGAAAGCGCGTACTGGATGGGAGCGTTTTCGGCATCCACGTCGACGATTTCGGTGACCAGCATCACGGTGCCCGGTACCAGCCGCACCGCCCGGATCTCCTCGGGTGTGGCGTAACGCGCAGAGATTCGCGTCGAGCTCCGGGAATAGTCGGCGACCCCGAGCTGCTTCAGCGCCTCGGTGATGGACCGGGTCTCGGCGAAGACCTCGCCGATGGTGGGGAAGCGCTGATAGGAAAACCAGCTGGTGCTGCGCGAGAGCGGTTTGCCGTCCACATAGGACAGCGTCTCCAGGCGGACGACCCGCTGCCCGGGCCGCAAGCCTAAACCCTTGGCGACATTGACGGTGGCATTCTCCTGCCGGGCCCAGAGGAGCTCGGCATGCGCCTCCTGCGCCTGGCCGGCGAGGCCTTCGGAGAAGCGAGTCCGTCGGCCGATGCGATAGGAGAGCCGCCGCGCCTCATTGACGAAGGTGCCGCGGCCCTGCTCGGCGCGCACCACGCCCTCTTCCGCCAGCACGGCGAGAGCACGGCGCACCGTATGCCGGTTGGCGGAAAACCGTTCGGAGAGAACAGCTTCGGTCGGCAACTGCTCGCCCCGCGCCAGCTTGCCGCCGACGATGTCGAGCCGGATATCGTCGGCGATGCGCCGCCACAGGGCGACGCCGCCGCGTTCGTCGGACCTTGCGTCGGACTTTGTCATTGCAAATTCACACGGAAAGCGTAGGAGCGAAGAAGCACCACTAGTTGTCTAGTAGAGTAGACAAATCGAGGCAAGCATGTTGCACGATCAACTCGCCCGGAAAGCCACGATCGATATGCTCTCGGCCGCACCTTCGGCCAAGCTGGAAAGCCTGTGGCAGGCGCTCGGCATCACGCCCGAATACCGGCTGGTGCGCGGACCGGAGACGGGCCTGGTGATGATCCGCGGCCGGGCAGGGGGCGGTGGTGCGCCGTTCAACCTGGGCGAGGCCACGGTGACCCGCGCGACGGTCCGCCTCGCCTCGGGCGAGGTGGGCCATTCATATGCGCTCGGGCGTGACGGCGAGAGGGCCGTACGCGCCGCTCTTCTCGACGCGCTCTGGCAGCGCGATCCCGAGCGGATCGAGACCGAGGTGCTGGCGCCGCTTCGCGAAGCCGCGACGGCCGCCGACGACAAGACCCGCGCCGAGACGGCGGCCACCAAGGTCAACTTCTTCACCATGGTGCGGGGGGACGACTGATGCAAAATGCTGCCGACCAGACGCTCGCCATCGAAGGTGGCTTTGCCGATCCCGTGCTCGCCGGCCAGCGCGCGTTCAAGGCCGTGATGGATGCTCTCGCGCGTCCCGGCACTAGCCAGCACCTGCCCAGCGAAGCCACGCCACCCGCGCCTCTGCCGCAGGGTCTCGCCGAGATCGCCCTGACACTCTGCGATCACGATTCCACCGTCTGGTTGGACCCGAAACTGGTCTCGGAAAATGCCGTTTCGGAATGGCTGAAATTCCATACCGGGGCGCCAATTGTGGCAGAGACCGAAGAAGCGGATTTTGCTTTCGTCGCCTGGTCGCTGCCGCCGCTCGAAAGCTTCGCGCTCGGCTCTGATGAATATCCCGATCGATCTACCACCATCGTCCTTTCCCTTCCCTCGCTGACCGGCGGGCCGGTGCTGACGC
>DATCRS010000524.1:0-2895 GCA_036568845.1 Devosia sp.
CGCGCCGGCTGATGTTCACGACCGATCCTGCCGCGGGCGTTCGCCACGGCCGGGTCCTTTTCCTCGCCGTCGGCACGCCGCCCGACGAGGATGGCTCGGCTGATCTGAGCTACGTTCTCGCCGCGGCCGATACGATCGCCATGCACATGGATGCCGACCGTACCGTGGTCGTCAAATCCACCGTGCCGGTCGGCACCTGCGAGAAGGTCGCCAACCAGTTGCGTCGGCGCCTCGATCAGCGTGGCCGCGGCGACCTCGTGGCGCGGGTCGCGTCCAATCCGGAATTCCTCAAGGAAGGTGCGGCGGTGGCCGACTGCACCAAGCCCGACCGCATCGTCATCGGCACCGACGATGCCGCGACCGAGGCGCTGTTGCGCGAGATCTACGCGCCCTTCAACCGCAACCATGAAAAGATCATCGCGATGGACGTGCGGAGCGCCGAGCTCACCAAATACGCCGCCAATTGCATGCTCGCCACCAAGATCAGCTTCATCAACGAGATGGCCAATCTCGCCGACCTGATGGGTGCCGACATCGAGAAGGTGCGGCTCGGCATCGGCTCGGATCCCCGCATCGGCTATCAGTTCATCTATCCCGGCATCGGCTATGGCGGCTCGTGCTTCCCCAAGGACGTGCGGGCGATGATCCACTCGGCCGAGGAGGTCGGGTTCGACGCTGCTTTGCTCCGTTCGGTCGAAGCCCGGAACAACCAGCAGAAGCACGTCCTGCTCGACAAGATCACCGATGTCTTCGGCGACGATTTCGAGGGACGCACCTTTGCGCTCTGGGGCTTGGCCTTCAAGCCCAACACTGACGATATGCGCGACGCACCCGCCCGCGTCATCATGGAAGCCTTGTGGGCGAGCGGCGCAAAGGTCCGGGCGCACGACCCCAAGGCCATGGGCGAATGCCGCCGCATCTACGGCAACCGCCCGGACCTCGAGCTCTGCGAAAGTGCCACCGCTGCGCTCGAGGGTGCCGACGCCCTGATCATCGCGACCGAATGGAAAAGCTATACCGCGCCCGACTTCGGGGCGATCCGCGACACCCTCAAGGCGCCCATCGTCTTCGATGGCCGTAATATCTACGACCCGGCCGTCGCCGCCCGCTACGGCTTGGCCCTCTACGGCGTCGGGCGCCAGACGGCCGCCACGACCCACGCCACCCGAAGCGAGATGGTCCGCGAGCTGAACTGACCGCCAAGTGCTCCTTGCGGCCTCGGCTGGCGGTCAGACTAAGGTCGCCAGCCGGGGTATGGACCTAGTTACCTAAACAATTCCCCGACTTACGCCCACTTTGAGCCAGTTCCGGACCCGCAGAGCCGATGACTTGGCTCCCTGGCGGCCGGCTCATTGTTTGGGGGCGTGCCATAGCTGACGTGATCCGCATATCGCTCGGTGAGGCGTTCGAGCTCGGGCCCGAGGATGAACGGGACGACCTCATCAACTGGAGCACGCCGGAGTTCCGGGCGCTCTCGGCTGGCGATACGCGCAAGGGGCTTCGGCTCGAGCGCGCCTTCTGGCGTGCCCTGGACTTCATCAGCTCCCGCATGCACCGCAAGCGCTCTGCCGTCATCCTCGACGTGATGCGCGAGGCGAACAGCCATCATCTCAATGCCACCAGTGCCCTGCGCAGCTTCGTCGCCAACCAATTGGTAACCGAGCTCGAACGCGTGCAGGACCTCAACGACGAAGCCCATCATATCGCCCTGCTGCAGCAGGCGCCCCTCCCTTCGTTCGCCGTCGACCGCAACAAGCGCCTGCTGCGCGTCAACGGCGAGTTCAACCATTTCCTCCGCATCCTCTTCGCCGAGACCGGCGACGCCGTGCGCCGCCACTCGCTGCAGATCAATCTCGAGACGCCGGTAGCCCAACTCTTCGAGACCCTCGCCAGCAGCGGCGAAAGCTGCGACTGCGCCATGAATATCGTGCTCGACACGCGCGTACGCCGTGTCCGCACCCGCATCGTCGCGGTGCCGCCGCACGATCCAACTGCCCTCGTCGGCTACGTCATCCCTTGAAACTGGAGACCTCGGTCCGCACTGGATAGCGACCTTGGTCGGAAGCCGGTTAAGGTTAAAGAAACAATAATTTCAAAGGTATAATCCCTTATGCGGGTCGTTCGCGATCCGCGTTGCGAACAATTGCCGGCTCCTGTGCAACTCCCGCTTAACAGCTTGTTAAGGGTGTTTCCCAGGAGTCTGCCGTGACCGCCAGTGCCCTCGAAGACCGCGTTTCCCATCTCGATCAGGATCTCTCGACTGTCCTTGTGGCGCAGGCCGAGGGGCAGCAGGCCACGCCTCCCGCAGCTGATGCTCCCGCAGCCACCGATCCCGTCCGCACCGTCATCGAGCTCGCTGACGGCCCCACCCTCACCCTTCCCGCCGGCGCCAGCATCGACGCCCCCCGCGTCAACGGCACCGACCTCGAATTCGTGCAGCCCGATGGCTCCATCATCGTCGTGCCCAACGGCGCGGTGACCGGCCTCACCATCGTCGTGGGCGATGCGACGATCGCCGCCGAGACCGTGGCGCTGCTGTTTGAGACCAACAACATCGAAACCGCCGCCGGCCCCGAAGCCGGTCCCCAGGGCCTCCCCAGTTCCGGCGGCAACTTCGCCACCCCCGTCCCCGGCATTGGCGACGGCCCCGCGATGAACACGCTCCTCGACCCGACGGATTTCGGCTTGCCGGGTACGGACCTCGACGAGTTGATCGATGGCGCCACCGTCACTGTGGCTGCCGTCAACGGTCCCCCCGAGACCGACGACACCTCGGCCAGCGGCGACGAGGACGCCGCCTCGATCCAGGTGAACCTCACCGGCTCCGACATCGACGGCACCGTCGCCGAGTTCCGCATCGAGAGCCTGCCGCTGCACGGCAAGCTCTATGCCGAC
>DATCRS010000525.1:0-2515 GCA_036568845.1 Devosia sp.
GCCGCCGAGGCCGGGCGCAAATACATCAACGTCGCCAGCGAGTCGCTTGGCGGCTAACGCATTCCCGCTTACATTTCGGCCATGGATTCCGCGGCAAATGCCGGCCGTGCGCTGGCGCAACAAATGACCATCGTCAACCGCAAGGGCCTCCACGCCCGCGCGTCGGCCCGCTTCGTGCGCACCGCCGAATGCTTCGACGCCGAGGTCAAGGTCACGCGCGACGGCTCCACCGTCAACGGCAACTCCATCATGGGCCTGATGATGCTGGGGGCCGGCCCCGGCTCCACGATCCTCGTCCAGGCCACCGGCCGCCAGGCCCGCGAAGCCCTCGACGCCATCACCACCCTGGTCGAAAACGGCTTCGACGAAGACAACGAGGGCGCCGCGGTCGAATAGCTTTCAAGGAGGGACTGGAATGACGCCGGCCGAACTTGAAACTTTGACGACGAGACTGCTCGCTGCTTTCGGAACGGCCCAGCAGCTGTCCCGCCCCTCCGATGAAATCCAGGGCTTCTCCCTCGATGACGGCTATGCGGTCGCGCATCGGATGCGGGACCTGCGCGTGGCGCGCGGCGAAGCCGTCATGGGTCGCAAGATCGGGGGCACTAATCCGGCCATGTACCACCTCACCGGCGCTACGGGCCCGGTGTGGAACTTCATGTACGCCACGACGGTCCATGAGTTGCCGGGTGGCAGCGGCAGCTTCGCACTGGGCAACTTCCTGCAACCCCGCATCGAGCCGGAGCTTGCCCTTCACATGGCGCGGCCGCCGCAGCCCGGCATGAGCGAGGCCGAACTGCTCGAATGTATCGACCGGGTGTCGCACTGCTTCGAGCTGGTCCACAGTCCCTACAGCGACTGGAAGGTGCGCGGCCCCGATGCGTCTGCCGCTTACGGGCTCCATCAGGCACTCCTGGTCGGCCCCTGGCACGACATCGGCACGGACCGCCCGGCATGGGCCGAAACCCTCAAGACCTTCGCCGTCACCTTGATCGGCAGCAACGGCGAGGAACGGCACGGGGTCGGTGCCAACGCTCTTGGCAGCCCCGTCCTTGCACTTGGGGCGATCGTCAATGACATCGGCCTCCATCCGGACTGGACGCCCGTTGGTGCAGGAGAAATCGTCACCACCGGCACCTTGACCGAGCTCCTCCCCGTCAAGCCCGGCGACCGCTGGCAGACCAGCATTTCGGGGGCTCCCCTCGACGGCCTCGACGTCACTTTCATCTAGCCGACGTCGCGGGAACACCACTGCGGCCTCCGCCGTTTCTCCCGCAGCCTCTCGGGCTCGGAGGACCACATGCGGCGCGCGTTGAGCGTTCTGGGCGGGCTGGCGCTTGGTTTCGGCTTCGCCCAGTTCCCCGAATATGCCCAGCAATACGAACAGCGCCTCGGCGGCGCGGTCGATGAACTGCGCATCATCGTCGACGACTTCGACCGCGGCGCCGCCGCCTTCGGCCTCGACCGCGAGGAGGCGTTGATGCGCTATGCCGTCTCGCCCGACGAGTTCATCAACGACCGCGGCCTTTCCATGCGCCAGACGATTGCGCGCTACGAGCGGCTCAGCGCCGATCTGGCGGCGCTGCAGCAGGCGGGGCCGGTCGAGCGCATCCAGCTCCTGCCGCGCTACCTCGATAGCGACGTCGGCGCCCGCGCACTTCAGAACTTCCAGCCCGGCGTTCCGGCCACCGCCGAAGCTCTCGCCTGGGGCATGATGGGAATGGCGCTCGGCTACATCGCGCTCTATCCCTTCCTCGGCTTCGTCACCCTGCCCTTCCGCTGGCGCAACGGACGGGTGCCGGCGCACAAGATCACAATCGGGCGACGGATATAAAGCTTTCTTTATATCACCATTGCCGCCGCGGCTTTCCGCCTCTATAAGGCCCGCCAACACGAAAGCTTCCGGAGAACCACCCATGGCCGCCGACTACGCCGTCAAAGACATTTCGCTCGCCGAATTCGGCCGCAAGGAAATCGAGATGGCCGAGATCGAAATGCCCGGCCTGATGGCGATCCGCGAGGAGTATGCCGGTACCCAGCCGCTCAAGGGCGCCCGCGTCGCCGGATCGCTCCACATGACCATCCAGACCGCCGTTCTGATCGAGACACTGGTCGCGCTCGGCGCCGATGTGCGCTGGGTCAGCTGCAACATCTTCTCGACGCAGGACCACGCCGCCGCCGCCATCGCCAAGGCCGGTATTTCCGTCTTCGCGCACAAGGGTGAGACGCTGCAGGAATACTGGGACTTCACCGACCGCATGATGGACTGGCCGGGCGGACTCACGCCCAACATGATCCTCGACGACGGCGGCGACGCCACGATGCTGGTCCTCACCGGCGCCAAGGCCGAGACCAATCCCTCGATCCTCGACAAGCCGGGCAACGAGGAAGAAGAGATCTTCTTCGCCACCATCAAGAAGCGCCTTGCCAAGAGCCCGAACTTCTACTCCAACATCCGCGCCAACATCCGCGGTGTCTCGGAAGAGACCACCACCGGCGTGATGCGGCTCTATCA
>DATCRS010000526.1:0-6839 GCA_036568845.1 Devosia sp.
GGCGGAAACCGCGGTGACGACCGGCGCATCCTGAGCGGTCATCGTCGGCGAGATGGTCCATAGATCGCGGACTTCGTAGCTGAACTCGGGCCGCTCGGCTTTGAGCCCCTCGAGCAGGTCGATCATCTCCTGCCGCACCGCATCGGGGCTCTCCTCGATGAGATAGCGCCGGTCGATGATCATCCGCGCCGAATGCGCCACCACCGGTGCCGGAAAGCCGGTGAAGCCATCCTCTGGCTCGGGCTGGCCCCCATGCAGCGAGTTGATGTTGAGGGTGGATTGCCGCGCTTGCGGCGGCACCACCGGCATCGCCGTGGTCCGCGACGCCAGCGCCGGGAAGAGCTGCTCTTCCATGCGGGTGATCACCGCCCCCATGTGGCGGATGGCGCTGTCGCCGAGGAACGGCATCGAGCCGTGCGCGATGCGGCCCTTGGTCTCGATCTCGGCCCACCAGACCCCGCGGTGGCCCAGGCAGATGCGGTCCTTGTTGAGCGGCTCGGGAATGATGACGTGCTGCACCCGCTCGGGGGTGAAATAGCCCCGCTGGGCGAGATAGGCGACGCCGCCGAAACCGCCAGTTTCCTCGTCGGCGGTCGCCGAGATTTCGATGCCGCCGCAAAAATCGGGGAAGCAGTCGGCAAAGGCTTCGGCCGCGATGATCGAGGCGGCGAGCCCGCCTTTCATGTCGCAGGTGCCGCGGCCATAGATCCTGCCGTCCCTGAGCTCGGCACCGAACGGATCGGTGGTCCAGCCCGAGCCGACCTCGACCACATCGTGATGCGAGTTGAAATGCACGGTATCGCCCGGGAAGCCACCTTCGCGGCGGGCGATGACGTTCCAGCGCGGATATTTCTCGCTGTCGCCCGGCGTGCCCTCGGCACGCACCAACTCGGTGGCCCAGCCGCGGCGGGCGAGTCGCCTCTGCACGTATTCGCAGATCTCCAGATAGGCCTCGCCCGGCGGGTTGACGGTAGGGATGCGGATGAGGTCCTGGGTCAGCGCGATGAGGTCGTCGCGGCGCGCGTCGATGGCGGCCGAAAGCACGGCCTGGCGGTCGGAAATGGTCATACCCAGAAGGTGGCGCCCGCCGGCGCCGGCTGTCAATTCGGCTGGTAGTCGAGCTGCGCGTTGAAGGCCGCGCCGAGAACGAAGATCTGCGCCGAATTGTAGAGCCAGAGCAGCAGCACCACCGCCGCCGTCACCGAGCCGAAGCTCGCCTGGTAGTTCGAGAAATTCTCGACATAGATGGAAAACAGCGCCCCGGCGACAAGCCAGAGCAGCGAGGCGATCACCGCGCCCGGCCAGATGTGACTGAACTTGCGCGGGTGCCGGTCCGGTCCCCAGCGGTAGAGCACCATCAACACGCCGGTGGTCAGCGCCAGGAGGACCGGCCAGCGGACGATGAGGACGATAAGCTTTTCGCCGGTGGGGAACGGGATCAGCGCCGGCAGGCCGGCAATGGTGAGGAGCGCAATGGTGAGGAAGATGGCGCCGCCGATGGTCAGCAGCACCGAGATGATCAAGGTTTTGAAAAAGCCGCGGCGCTCGGGCTCTTTTCGCACCCGCGACATGGCGTAGATCAGCGCGCTGACCCCGCGCGAACCGCTCCACAGCGCCAGCAGCACCGAGGCGACGAGCCCGATGCTGAGGGTTTCGCGCGGTTGCGACACGAGGATTCGGAGCTGCTCGCGCAGCACCTCGAGCAGGGCCCGAGGCACGACGAGGGCGAGCGTCTCGATGGTGGCGATGAAGGTGTGGACATCCGCGACGAGGCCGTAGGTGAAGACCACGATACCCACGGCCGGGAAGATCGAGAGGAAGCCGAAAAACGCGGTGCCCGCGCAGCGCAGCGAGGTATCCGGGTCGAGAAAGGCCTGAATCGTGCCCCACACAAGGGACTTGGCGCGGGAAAAGAAACTCTGTTTGGCGACGGGCTTGTCCATGGCGAGAGGAACAAGCGTGACGCCCCCCGGTTCCGGCGGGGTACGAGGATGGTTAGCGCGATCTCTCCGCTCTCCCTCCCCCTTGTGGGGAGGGTAGCGGAGCTTGCGAGCGTCAGCGAACTAGCGCAGCTGGGTGGGGGTACGCCCACGCGCCGGTGGTTGGGACCACCCCCACCCTAGCGCCGCTACGGCGCTGACGCGCCTAGCTTTGCTTGCCCTCCCCACAAGGGGGAGGGAGACCCGACTGAGAGATTTTGGTCGTGCCTACCACCGCGTGCCGGGGAGCGGCATGCGTTCGACTTCGGCCAGGACTTCGAGCATGCCGGCGACATTGGCTTCGGCAATGAGGCGGCCTTTTTCGGCGGTGGCGATGGAGGCGTCGCCGACGGCGCCGGCGGGGTTCACGTCGGAGGCAACCCAGGCATAGACGTGGCCGAAGGCGCCGGTGGGCCGCAAATGGGTGAACTGCTGCTCGTCGCGGGCGGCAATGGAGGTGAAGTTCTGGGCTTTACCCATGTCGACCAGATCGGGCCGGAAATGCAGGACCAGCGAGGTCTCGGCGTCGCCGCCATGGATGCCGTGACGCGCCTCGAGGTCGGAGAGGACGCCCGGCGCCTTGAAGCGCCAGCCGCTCTTGACCGCCAGCATGCCGGCGCGGACGCGAAGCTCGCGGGCGACGATGCCCATGATCTCCTCGTTGCCGCCATGCGAGTTGATGAAGACGAGCTTTTTGACCCCGGCGCGGGCCACTTCGAGCCCGATCTCGGTCCAGGCGTCGATGGCGGTGTGGGCGGTGAGGGTGACGGTGCCCTTGGCCCAGACATGCTCGTTGGACTTGCCGATGGCCTGCACCGGCAGGATGCGGATATCGAGCCCGGCCGGGGCGCGCTGGGCGAGAAGTTCCAGCATCGAGGTGTTAATGATGGTGTCGGTGCCGACCGGCAAATGCGGGCCGTGCTGTTCCACCGCCGCGATGGGCAGGATGGCGATGGTCTTTTCGGGGTCTATGCTGTCGAATGCGGAAGCCGGGAAGTCGGCCCACCAGATCTTGCGGGTCATGGGACTACCTGTGAAGCCGGGCCGGCGGCAATGGCCTCGATCTCGACCACGAATTCGGGCCGGGCGAAGCCGGAAACGATCATCAGCGTGGACGCCGGATAAGGCTCGGCAAAGAGGCTGTTGCGCACCGCCATGTAGTCGGCGAGATGCTCGCGACCAGACACGAAGGCGTTGATGCGAACGATATTGGCGAGGCTCATGCCCGCCTCTTCGAGCACCGCCGCGATATTGTCGAAGGCGAGCCGCGCCTGGCCGGCGCAGTCGGGCGGCACGTGCTTGTCGGCATCGATGCCGAGCTGGCCAGAACAGAACACCAGTTTCTGTCCCTCCGGCACCACCATGCCATGGCTATAGGGCGCGAACGGCGGATGGATGCGGCTCGGGTTGAGAGGCTTGGCCATAAGTGACATTGGTTCCAGGGCGGGCGGATGCTAGCGATGGCGGGTCGGCTTGCCTAGCCGGAATATGCCTGCGCTGCACGCATGGCAGGCATATTGACCCATTGCCCACTTTTTCGGCTTCACAAAGGCGCCACGGGGCGCCAAGAATTGGGGTCGGCCGGCGCCCGAAATGCCGGCCAGGGAGAGCGGATACAATGCAAAGCATCATCAAACTGACGACGGCGGCTGCCCTGCTTGCGGCGGGCCTTGCCGGCACTGCCGCGGCGCAGGACAAGGTGACCTATGGCACCGACTGGTTGGCCCAGGCCGAGCATGGCGGCTTCTACCAGGCCGTGGCCGACGGCACCTATGCCGAACATGGGCTCGACGTCACCATCGTGCCGGGCGGGCCGCAGGCAGCCAACCGCGCGCTGCTGATCGCCGGCAAGATCGATTTCTACATGGGTGGCGTCCTCTCCTCGCTCGACAGCGTCAAGGAAGGCATCCCCATGGTCACCGTGGCGGCGATGTTCCAGAAGGACCCGCAGGTGCTGATGACCCATCCGGACGCCGGCTATGAGACCTTTGCCGACCTCGCCAAGGCCGACAAGATCATCATGGGCAAGGACGTGCTGGTCACCAAGTTCGAGTGGATGAAGAAGAACTACGAGGGCTTCCGCGACGAGCAGTACGTGCCCTACACCTTCAACCCGGCGCCGTTCATCGCCGACCCCAAATCGGTGCAGCAGGGCTACATCACCTCCGAACCCTACGCGGTCGAGCAGCAGGGCGGCTTTGTTCCGAAGCTCTTCCTCTTCGCCGACGAGGGCTACAACGCCTATTCGACCACCATCGAGACCAGCCAAAAGCTGCTGGACGAGAAGCCGGACGTGGTGCAGCGCTTCGTCGAGGCCTCTATCATCGGCTGGTACAACTACCTCTATGGCGACAACACAGCGGCCAACGAGCTCATCAAGAAGGACAACCCCGAGATGACCGATGAGCAGCTGGCCTTCTCGCTGGCCAAGATGAAGGAATATGGCATCCTGGTCTCCGGCGACGCCGTGGACAAGGGCATCGGCTGCATCACCGAGGAGCGCTATGGCGCGTTCTTCCAGGATCTCGTCAAGATCGGGCTCTACCAGGCCGACCTCGACTGGAAGAAGGCGATCGACACGCGCTTCGTGTGCAAGGGACTCGGGGTGGATCTGGTGAAGTAGGGGCCGAACTTGCCGTCGGTTATCCCTCCCCTTTGTGGGGAGGGTAGCGCAGCTTAGGTCCGAAGGACCTTAGCGCAGCTGGGTGGGGGTATGCCCACGCGCCGATGGCTGGGAGCACCCCCACCCTAGCGCCGCTACGGCGCTCATGCGCTTAGCTCTGCTTGCCCTCCCCACAAGGGAGAGGGAGAACAGTGCCACGCCGATAGCTGCGAGCCCCGGCCCGCATACCAACGACTTGAAAGGCCCCGACTTGTCCGATCTTGCCACTGCTCCGACCCGGGCGCCGGTTACCGGCCGTACCGTGGTAAGGATGCGCAACGTTTCGAAGATCTTTTCCAACGGCACGCTGGCGCTCAAGGACATGTCGCTGGACGTGGGCCGCGGCGAGTTCCTGAGTCTCCTCGGTCCCTCTGGCTGCGGCAAGTCGACGGCGCTCCGCATCATCGCGGGCCTCGGCGGCGCAACATCAGGGTCGATCGCGTGGCCGAACTCGAGGATCAATTCCAAGGGCCTGCCGGAAGGCGATGTCGGCTTCGTCTTCCAGGAGCCGACGCTGATGCCCTGGCAGACCGTGTTCAGCAATGTCTACCTGCCGCTCAGGCTGCGCGGCGTCTCGAAGTCGGACGCGAAAGCGCCGGTAATGGACGTGCTGGCCTCGGTCGGCCTCGCCGACTTTGCCGGCTCGTACCCGCGCGAGCTCTCCGGCGGCATGAAGATGCGCGTCTCCATCGCCCGGGCGCTGGTGACCAGGCCGACGCTGCTGCTGATGGATGAGCCCTTTGCCGCGCTCGACGAGATCACGCGGCAAAAGCTCAACGACGACGTGCGCCGCCTCTGGCAGAAGTCCGGCGTCACCGTGATATTCGTCACCCATTCGGTGTTCGAGAGCGCCTATCTCTCCAACCGCATCGTGGTGATGAAGGCGCGGCCGGGCCAGGTGTTCACCGACATGGACATCACCACCTCGTCCGAGCGCGACGAGAACTATCGCACCTCCGAGGAATATCGCGCCGTGACCGACAAAGTGTCGCGCGCCCTCCACGACGCCATCCATGCCGGAGCCGAACGATGAGCCACGTGACCGAGACCAGCGTCCGGACCACGGCCGAAGCCGGCACCGACAGCGAGGTCGCCATCGTCGCGCCGCGTACGCCGACAAGTGAGCGGGTACTGCGCGTTGCCGTGCCGATCGCCATGCTGGCCTTCGCAGTCGTCGCCTGGCACGCGGTGGTGACGATCAACCAGATCCCGCGCTACATCCTCCCCAGCCCTGCCGACGTCTGGGGTTCGCTGGTCAATGACTGGGGCACGCTGTTCCCGGCGCTGCTGGTGACGCTCCGCATCACCTTCTCGGCGCTGGTGCTGGCACTGGCGGGCGGCGTGCTGATGGCGATCGTCCTGGTGCAGTCGCGCTGGGTGGAGCTGGCGCTCTTTCCCTTCGCGGTGATCCTGCAGGTGACCCCGATCATCGCCATCGCGCCGCTGCTGCTGATCTATACGCCGGACACGCAGACGGCGCTCTTGATCTGCGCCTTCCTCGTCGCCTTCTTCCCGATCCTCTCCAACACCGTGGCCGGGTTGAAGAGCGTCGACCACAACCTGCTCAACCTCTTCGACCTCTACGGCGCCTCGCGCTGGCAGACGCTGATCCATCTGAAGATCCCCGCCGCCCTGCCCTATTTCATGGCCGGCCTCCGGATCGGCGGCGGCCTGGCGCTGATCGCGGCGGTGGTGGCGGAATTCGCCGCTGGATCGGCCGGACAAGGTTCGGGCCTCGCCTTCCGCCTGCTCGAATCGCAGTATCGGCTCAACATCCCGCGGCTCTTTGCGGCACTGATCCTGCTGACGGGCACGGGTGTGGCGATCTTCGGGCTGACGTCGCTGGTCTCCTGGCTGACCCTCCGGCGCTGGCACGAAAGCGCCATGAAGCGGGAGAATTGAGGGTGGCCTTTACAACGATCGCGCGCTTGGCCTCCCCCTCATCCGCCCTTCGGGCACCTTCTCCCACGAGGGGAGAAGGCGATGGAGCCGAGACCTCTCAGTCAGTCCCTTCTCCCTTGATGGGAGAAGGTGGCCGAAGGCCGGATGAGGGTGAAGCCACAGACACGGGCCCGCAGAATTGACCATGCTGACCATCACCAACGCGTCGGTGGCGGAAAGCGTCATCGGCAGGCCCGGCTCGGGCGGCCTGAAAAAGGTCGACATTGCTATTGTGGATGGCCGGATCACCGCTGTGA
>DATCRS010000527.1:0-3959 GCA_036568845.1 Devosia sp.
CCGCCGATGCCGACGCACGTCCATTTGGCCTTCCAGGCCAAGGACATAGCCATGGTTCAGGCCTTCCACAAAGCCGCTCTCGCAGCCGGCGGAAAGGACAATGGCCCGCCCGGCGAGCGGCCCTATCACCCCGGCTATTACGGTGCCTTCGTCCTCGATCCGGACGGCAACAATATCGAGGCCGTCTATCACGGCCCCAACCGGCGCTCGGCTGCTTCGGTCGAAATCGAAGCCGGCCCATGACCCGCGCCGCGCACCTTGCGATCCGCGGCCTGGTCCAGGGCGTCGGCTACCGCGACTGGACCATCCGGAAGGCCCAGGAACTGGGACTTTCCGGCTGGGTGCGCAACCGACTCGACGGCTCGGTCGAGGCCGTCGTCTCGGGCGAAAGTCCCGCCGTCGCCGCGATGATCGAAGCCTGCCATGACGGCCCGTTCAACGCCCGAGTCGAGGCCGTTGATGTCACCGTCTGGACCGATCCCATCGCCCCCGGCTTCGAGTTCCGCCGGACCGGCTAGACTGAGCGCAATAGAGCCACAGCGCCTCCCTCCCCCTTGAGGGGAGGGAACGAGGGAGGGGGTTGTGCAGTTGGCACTGTCTGCCTCCTAACCCCCTCCCCAGCCCCTCCCCTCAAGAGGGAGGGGTGCGAGAGGCCGATAGTCGATGCGCTAGAACCCCTTCACGCCTGTCGCCCGGTACGGCGCCTCCAGCGTCGCGATCTCCTCTGGCGTGAGCGCGATGTCGAGCGCCGCGACCGCGTCGCTGATGTGGTTGAGCTTGGTGGCACCCACGATCGGCGCCGTCACCGGCTGCTTCTGCAGCACCCAGGCCAGTGCCACCTGCACCATCTTGACCCCGCGCGCCTTGGCGACCTGCTCCACCGCCGCGTTGATCGCCGCATTGGCGCCTTCACCGGCCTCATAGAGGTTCTTGCCATAGGCATCGGTCTCGGTGCGGTTGGTCACCTCGCCCCAGGGCCGCGCCAGGTTGCCGCGCGCCAGCGGCGACCACGGGATGAGCCCGATGCCCTGGTCGATGCAGAGCGGCAGCATCTCTTTTTCCTCTTCGCGGTGCAGGAGGTTGAGATGGTTCTGCATCGAGACGAAACGCGCCCAGCCGTGCTTTTCCGACGTGAACAGCATCTTGGCGAACTGCCAGGCATACATCGACGAGGCGCCGATATAGCGGGCCTTGCCGGCCCGGACGACGTCGTTGAGCGCTTCGAGCGTTTCCTCGATCGGTGTCTTCGGATCGAAGCGGTGGATCTGGTAGAGGTCGACATAGTCAGTGCCGAGGCGCTTGAGCGATGCCTCAATCTCGCCGAGAATCACCTTGCGCGACAGCCCGCCGCCATTCGGCCCCTCGCGCATCGCGCCGTGCACCTTGGTGGCGATGACGACGTTCTCGCGCGTCGTCAGCTCCTTCAGCACCTTGCCGACGATCTCCTCGCTCGAGCCGAGCGAATAGACATTGGCCGTGTCGAAGAAGTTGATCCCCGCCTCCCAGGCGGCGCGCAGCATCGGCCGGCTCTGGTCCTCGGGCAGCGTCCAGGGGTGCGTGCCGCGATTGGGGTCGCCATAGCTCATGCAGCCGAGGCAAATGCGCGACACTTCAAGGCCAGTGTGGCCCAACCGGACATATTTCATCTTGGCACTCCGTTAACCAGCGTCCAACACTATCAGCCGAACCGGAGGAGCGTCACCCGGGGACAAGAAGATTGCCCGCAATGGCGTCCGGGGCAAGGGCGCCAGGCTGGCCGAAATGGGGGTCACCAGAATGGTGCGCGCGCTCTTTCTCATGCTGGCGCTGCTCGTCGCGGCGCTGCCCGCCAATGCGGCCGAGCCGGCCTCGGCCGCATTGATGCGGCAGATCGGCTTCGACCGCCTGCTGCATGATTTCGGCAACACGCTGGCTGCGTCGCCGCGCCAGAGCGGCGTAGGCGACGAGCGCTTCCGCGGAATCTGGGAGAAATGCGCCAGCGCCGCCTTCGGCCGCGACGAGCTCAACCGGCGGCTGGAGGAAAGTCTGGCCGCCGGCCTCAGCGACACCGAGATCGCCGGCATCGGAGCCTTCCTCGCTTCGCCAGTGGGCCAGAAGCTCGCCAGCCTCGAGCGCGCCACCCGCGAGATCGCGCCGGACCGGCAGATCGAGACGCTGGCCAAGGGCAAGACGATTTACTTCGTGCTGCCAGAGGCCCGGCGCCTGCGCTACGACGAAGTCATGCAACTGAGCGGCGCGGAGATGAGCATTGCCATGCTCGGCGAGTCCCTGCGCGGCATGGCCCTCGGCCTCCACCTCTCGGCCAAGGGTGACATCGAGCTCTCCTGGGACGAGATCGACGCCGAGGTGACCACCAAGCTGGCGGGCCTGAAAGAGAGCCTGGTGGACGCCACGCGCTCCACCCTCGCCTACACCTATGCGGGGCTCAGCGACGACGAGCTCGCCGCCTATCTCGACTTCCTGCGCGCGCCCGCAACGCGGAAATTCTACTCCACCGTGACAGCCGCCATCGGCGCAATAATCGAGGAGACGATGTTCGATATCGGTCAGGATGTCGCGGCGCGGCTGCGCGCCGTGTCGGCCTAACGGGTTCATTGCCCGTTCATCGCCACCCGGGCTAGGCTGCCTGTAACGTCAGGAGATGACCATGCTTGCGCGCGCCCTCGCCATCGCCCTCTGCCTTTCGGCAGCTCCACTGCCCGCCTTCGCCATCGATCCGGTGCTGGCCACGGAGCAGGCCGCGACCATGTCGACGCGCGAGCTGATGCAGGCCACCGCGCTCGACCAGATCTTCACGACCTTTGCCGACACCATCGCCACCTCGCCCGAGCTCCAGGGCGTGCCCATGCCGCCTCCCTTCCTCGCCGCCTGGAAGGACACCGCCTATGAAACCCTTGATGCCGATATACTTCACGCCCAACTCGAGGCCGCACTCGACGGCAAGCTGACCGATGCCGAGAACGCCGAGGTCGCCGCCTATTTCCGTTCCGACTTCGGTAAGCGCATCACCGCCCTCGAAATCGAGATTCAGACCCTCAGCGCCGAGGAGCAGCTCGCTGCCCGCGATGCCGGCGTCGCCATCCTGGAGGATATTCCCGATGACGCGACCCGCCGTAAGCAGATCGATGAGATCATGACGCTGGTGAGCGCCGACGTCGCCCGTGCCATGCTCGGCGAGGCGATGCGTGCCATGCTCGTGAGCATGAGCCTCTCTGGCGCCAGTGGCGACATCGAGGTCCCCTGGGAGGAAATCGACCGCCAGCTCGACGATCTCCTGCCGGGCTTCGAGCGGGAGATGCTGCTGACCCAGCGCGCCCTCATGGCCTACGCCTATGACTCGCTCACCGACGACGAGGTGGAGACCTATCTCAAGTTCCTCCGCACCGACGCCTCGCAGCGCTTCTACGCGCTGATCGGACTCTCCGCCGGCCAGGTCATGGAGCGGGCGATGGGCAAGTTCGGCGAAGAACTCGCCCGTCGCCTCAATCGGGTGAACGTCTAGCCTGCTACTGTTCGATCGGGTCGAGCGTCGCGTCGAGGTCGGCGATCAGCGCCTGCATCGGATCGGCGGGATCGGACGGTGGTTCGGGCGTGAACACGGGACGGGGCGTGCCGCTGGGGAAGGCGCCGAAGGTCTGGAAGAACTCGACCATGTCCTTGAGCACCGGCATGCGCCAGCGCATCATCATGCCCAGCGCGATCACCGGCTCCAGGTGCCCGAAACCCTCGTAGTACTTTTCGGTCACCCAGATACCCTGTGCCCGGAGCCGCTGCGCCAGCACCTCGGTATTCTGCCGCCGGACGATCGGGTCGCTGGTGCCGGTGGCAAGGAACATCGGCGGCACCTCGCTGGTGATGAGGTTCACCGGCTGCGTTCCTTCCGGGTTGGGGGCATCGCCGAAGGTCTCGCGCACCTCGCCATACTCGAAGGGGTAAAAATTGTACGGCCCTGAAATCCC
>DATCRS010000528.1:0-5107 GCA_036568845.1 Devosia sp.
GTGTAGATGTCGTTGGTGACGACGGCCATGGAATAGCGCTCTCGCATGCCCTTGAGCAGCATTTCGCAAAGCGTCGTCTTGCCCGAGCCGACGGGACCGCCGATGCCGACGCGCAGGGGACCGTTAGGCGATTTCATGTGAGCCTCGTGATGACCAGGATGGCAAAGCAGGCGGCGACGATCAGGCAGAGCGGCGAATAGACGCGCCGGTCGAGCGTGGCGAAGGGTTCGAGCGAAAACCGGGCGCGCCAGGCGGGCGTGTAGCCGAGTATGCCGCGGATGCTGAAAACCAGCGCCAGTCCGGCGCCCGCGAGGGTCAGCAGCAGCCCGCCGGACTCCTCGTCGCCAAGTGACGTGCCGATGATCGCCGCGATCAGTATCAGCACGGCGACGACGAACGAGGCGAAGCGCGGCACGCGCGGGATGTTGGGGTTGCCGATCACCGTCCTCGCCAGCAGGTCGGGGTCGCGGATCGGCCAGGGGCTGCCAAAGGCCCAGAGGAAGTGCGCGATCGAGACCGTCAGCAGGCAGAGAAAGAGGATGGAGGCCGCAGCAGTATTCATGACCGGAAGATTCTCGGTTCGAGCGTTTCATGCCGCATCTGGGCAATGTCGGTGGCGTAGGCGATGGCGCCCAGATCGGCAAGGGTCGCCGTCGCCGCATGTTGGGCGAGGGTCGCGACCCGCGGCTCGAGCGCTGCCATCACCTTGAGCCCATCGGTTTGCCCCAGCGGTACCAGGCGCACGGCGACGGAGACCTGCGCGTGGACAGCGGCGGTGAGATAAGCCAGCAGCGCGTCCCGCAGGTCGATGCCGTGCGCCTGCGCGATGGCGCCGACTGCGATGGGGTAGGGGCAGGGCTCGGGCAGCGTCACCTCCGCCGGCCAGGCTCTCGCGGCGATGGCGAAGCTGTCGCCTGTCACCGTGGTCTCGGCACAGCGCTCGCGGGCCGGTGTCAGGGCGATGGCGAGATCGGCGAGGTTCTGGAGGATGGTGAGGTTGGCGCCTGTGTCTTCCCCCTTTGCCGCCTTCCAAGCCTCGGCCAGCAAAATCGCGTCGGTCTTCAACCCGCCATGCCCCATCGCGCCTTCCAGCCAATTCTGCAAGCGGGCAGAGTCGCTTACCGTGTGCTCTGCAATTGCCGTTTCAAGTCCGGCCGACCAGGCGAAGGCGCCAACCGGGAAAGCGGGCGAGAGCCAGGTCAGCAGTTTCTGCAGTGCGGCCGGCTCGGTCATCGGTTGAGCAAAGCGTGGCCGTGGTCGTGGCTATAAGCCCCTTCCATCGGCGAGAAGGGCTCCGACACTTCATTCACCGTGGCCCCGAGTCCACGCAGCATGTCGCGCAGCACATGGTCGCGGAGAATGAGGATACGGTCGCCGATCCCTTGCCACTCGGCGACGATCTGGGCCTTGGCGTGGCGGTTGCCGATGTGCCAGGCGAGCTGCATCAGGTGCTTGGCGTCGCGTCCGCGCACCTCGTAGAGCTGCTCCTCGCCGGCGATGATCTCGACGAAGCGGCCGTCCTCGAGTTGCAGCAGCCCGCGATCTTCGAGGGTTACCGGGTTGGGGAAGTCGACCAGCACCTCGTCGCCGTGCTCGAGCGGAATGACCCGGCGGCGCACCCGCCGCTCATCGTGAAAGAGGACGGCGATATCAAAGCCAGTCGCAGTCCCACTCGGGACATAGGCGACGGCGCGGAGTGTCTCACCCAACGAACGTACTCGAACTGCGAGGCTTCCCAACCTTCCGAGACACCTTAGCGGCTCAAACGCGGACGTAAAAGAGCCGGTCTATGGAGTCTGGATGTGTTCCGAGCAGGTGAGGATGGGGGCAGCATCCTCGCCCTGGGTCAGATCGTAAAGCTCGGCATCGGGCCCTTTCGTCCACCAGACATAGTTGGCGGCCGCATAGCGTGAGCCGGAGCCGGCGACCACCGAGGTCATGAGATAAGTCTGGCCATCGAACGGCACGAAGGCGAGAAAGTTGGGCGCGGCGTTGGTGTACTCGACGTCAAAACTCTCCGCACCCTCGCAGTCGTAGCGGACGAGACGCCGCTCGGCATCGCCGGCAATATCGATGCCGATCAGAAATCGCGACTGGGCAGCTGCAGGCCCGGCAAACGCGAGGAGGGCGAGGAGGGCGGCGGCGGTTCTCATCATCTGATCTCCGTTGGCGACGCTATATGTCCGACTCGGAGGTTAGCCCGTGCCGCCGGTCGAAGCCACCAACTGCGTCAGGGCGTATCGAACGTCGAGGGCCGTGGCTGGTAGCCGTCGATATCGGTATAGCCATATTCGAGCGCGAGGGCGGCGCTGGTGAACACCTTACCTGACTTTGCCATCAGCTTGGGGTCAGCCGCGAGTCCGGCCACTGCGCGCCCCTGGAACTCCATGCTCTCTGAATTGGAGGTGTCGAAGTACTGCGCGTTCTTCATCACATCTTCGGTGCGGACGAGACCGGGGTAGAGGGACACCGCGGCGACGTCGAACTCCCGCATCTGATGCGCCACGTCGGCCACCATCTTGTCCATCGCGGCCTTGGAGATGCCGTAGACCACGTTCTGCATGAATTTCTGCGCCGCCCAGAACGAGATGTTGACGATGAGGCCAGAGCACTGCTTGGCCATTTGCCCGGCGGCGATGCGGGTGCCGCAATAGGCGGAGCGAACGCCGACATCCATCATGGCGTCCCAGCGCCACATCGGCTGGAGCCAAAGCGGCTCCTCCCAGGTGTAGCGGTCGCCTTCGACCATGCGTTCGTAGCCGCCCCAGGCACAGTTGACGAGAATGTCGAGGCGCCCCTCGAGGTCGACGACCTTGCGGACGATACTCTCGGTCTCAACGTCGCTCGAGTGATCGACTCGATGCGCGGTGACCTTCCCCGGATAGACGGCCGCGGCGGCCAGCACCGAACTCAGCGAGCCCCGGCGGTCGAGCCCCTCGGGATGCTCGCCATCGCGCAGCGTGCGCCCGGTGATATGTACGTTGGCGCCCGCCTCAGCGAGGCCCAGCGCAACCCCTCTGCCCACGCCACGGCTTGCACCGGTAACGAGGCATACCTTGCCCTTCAGATCGAACAGCATGCATTATCCCTCCCGACTCGGCAGGAACATAGCATGAACGTGTCGAAATCCGCGAACCCGGATGAAGCCGTCAGGCGGGATCAGGGAAGAAAGTTATGTCGAGCACCTGCTCGACCGTATATGGGCAACGTTCGGGAAACGCGGACTCGGGCAGCTTAGTGTCATCCATTGCATTTGTCTTGCCGACGACGAAGCTGCCGTCCAGCGACGCCGCTGGATAACTGGCCAGGCTTGCACTCCTCTTGACGATCCGGCCTATGCGGATCCGCTGCTCGAGGATGCTCGCGTTCCAGCTATTTGTGCGTTTCTCTGGCTGGAAGTGCCATTTCAGCAAATCCTGAAGGAGCACTTCCATGCGGCTATCGATCTGATGTTCTTCCGAGCGCCCCAAGCTCTCAAGCTCCTCCGCCGCGTTCTCCAAATCGACGCGATCGAACTTGCCGGCACGGATAAGCGCAGCCTGCTCCGCACTCCAGAGTGCGAAGTCTTCCTCATAGGACGCCAGCTTTTTGAGATCGACCTTGTTCATGAACTCATTATGCGCCCGAGAAGGCCCCGGGGGCAAATCCGGGTCAGAACAAGAAATACCGCTGCGCCATCGGCAGGACCGTGGCCGGCTCGCAGGTCAGCAGCTCGCCGTCGGCCCGGACTTCGTAGGTTTCGGGGTCGACCTCGATCTGCGGGGTGGCGGAGTTATGGATCATCGAGGCCTTGCCGATGCCGCCGCGCGTGTTTTCCACGGGCAGCATGCCCTTATCGACGCCCAGCTGGTTCTGCAGCCCGCTCTCGTAGGCGGCCTTGGGCACGAACGTGACCGAGGAGCTGGTGCGCAGCTTGCCGAACGCGCCGAACATCGGACGGTAGTGCATCGGCTGCGGCGTCGGGATCGAGGCGTTGGGGTCGCCCATCGGCGCCGCGGCGATGGAGCCGCCGAGCAGCACCATTTCGGGCTTCACGCCGAAGAAGGCGGGGTTCCAGAGTACCAGGTCCGCGCGTTTGCCGACTTCTACCGAGCCGATGTGCTTGGATAGGCCATGCGCGATCGCCGGGTTGATGGTGTACTTGGCGATGTAGCGCTTCACCCGGAAATTGTCGTTGTCGCCGGTCTCCTGCGGCAGGCGGCCGCGCTGGCGCTTCATCTTGTCTGCGGTTTGCCAGCAGCGGATCAGCACTTCGCCGACGCGGCCCATGGCCTGGCTGTCCGACGAGATGATCGAAAAGGCGCCGATATCGTGGAGGATGTCCTCGGCCGCGATGGTCTCTTTGCGGATACGGCTCTCGGCAAAGGCCACGTCCTCGGCAATGGCGGGCGACAAGTGATGGCAGACCATCAGCATGTCGAGATGCTCGGCCAGGGTGTTGACCGTGTAGGGGCGGGTCGGGTTGGTCGAGGACGGAATGACGTTGGGGAGGCTGGCGACCCGGATGATGTCCGGGGCATGCCCGCCGCCCGCACCCTCGGTATGGAAGGCGTGGATGGTGCGGCCGTTGATCGCCGCAATGGTGTCCTCGACGAAGCCCGACTCGTTGAGCGTGTCGGTGTGGATCATCACCTGCACGTCATAGTCGTCGGCGACGGCGAGGCAGTTGTCGATCGCGGCGGGCGTGGTGCCCCAGTCCTCGTGCAGCTTCAGCGATGAGGCACCTGCGAGGATCATTTCCTCGAGCGGGGCGGGGAGCGAGGCGTTGCCCTTGCCGGCCAGCGCCAGGTTCATCGGGAAGGCGTCAAAACTCTCGATCATGCGGTGGATGTGCCAGGCACCGGTGCAAGTGGTGGCAAGGGTGCCATGCGCCGGGCCGGTGCCACCGCCGAGCATGGTGGTGACGCCGCTCATCAGGGCTTCTTCGATCTGCTGGGGGGCGATGAAATGGATGTGGCTGTCCATGCCGCCGGCGGTGAGGATTTTGCCCTCGCCGGCAATGGCCTCGGTCGAGGGGCCGATGACGATGTCGACGCCGGGCTGGGTGTCCGGGTTGCCGGCCTTGCCTATGGCGTGGATCCTGCCGTCGCGCAGGCCCACATCGGCC
>DATCRS010000529.1:0-4508 GCA_036568845.1 Devosia sp.
GACCAGACCCTGCACGAGCGCCTTTGCGCCTCCGTAACCCTCGGGGATTCGACGCTCATTCCTCTTAACATCGCCGGCGGGGCACCGAAAGGTTGGGGCCGAACCCGCCTGTTCAAAACGGATTATTTACCCTGTTCGTCAACACTCTCTCCAACATGCCGCCAAGAGCCCCGCAACAAGGACTGCCCATGCCCTCGACGACTGGCCGCGCCTCGGACGCAATGGCGCGCCTGCTGCTGATCGATCGCGACCCTGCCGGTGGGCGGGTGCTGGCTGCGCATCTGGCCGGTTGCTTCCTCGCACCGCCACGATTGGTCGAAGCGGCGAGCGGCCGGCAAGCGGCCGAGCGGCTGAAGGCCGAAGGTTTCGACATCGTCCTGCTCGACCTTTCGAGCCTCGATGACCTCTCGGCGCAGATCGAGGATGCCGTGGGCCGCCTGGTGAAGCTGGCCGATGGCGCACTGATCGTCGCGCTTTCGGATGGCGCCTCGATCTCCTCGGCAGTGGCCGCGATGCGGGCTGGGGCGCATGACTATGTGGCCAAGCCGATCAGCGGCGAGGCCTTTGCCAGCCGCATCGGCGAGCTGGCGCATCGGCACGGCAAGGCCCGGGCGCTGACCGTCGCGACACGCTCGGCAGAACTCGCCGACGGCTTTTCCGGCTTCGTCGGGGCCTCGAGCCAGATGCAGTTCGTCTACGAGCAGATCGACCGCATCGCCCCCTCCTCCGCCCCGGTGTTCATCACCGGCGAGAGCGGCGCGGGCAAGGACGTCTGCGCCGAGGCCTTGCACGAGCGCGGACCCCGTGCCAACCGGCGCTTCGTCGCCATCAACTGCGCCGCCATTCCCCGCGATCTCATGGAGAGCGAGCTCTTCGGCGTCGCCCGCGGCGCCTATACGGGCGCCCACGAGGATCGCAAGGGCGCGGCCGAGCTCGCCGACGGGGGCACACTCTTTCTCGACGAGATCGGCGAGATGGACCTGTCCTTGCAGTCCAAGCTGCTGCGTTTCTTGCAGACCGGCATGGTAACGCGCGTCGGCGAGGCCTCGACGCGCAAGGTCGATGTCCGGGTGATCTGCGCCACCAACCGCAACCCCATGCAGATGATCGCCGACAAGATGTTCCGCGAGGACCTGTTCTATCGGCTCCACGTCCTGCCCATCCACATTCCGCCGCTGCGGCAGCGGCCGGCGGACATCCTGGTACTGGCGCGGCACTTCCTCGAGCGGTACGCCCGCGAAGAACACAAGCGCTTCGCCGGTTTCGCAACCGAGACCGCAAACCTCCTCATTTCACGGGAATGGCCCGGCAATGTGCGCCAGTTGCAGAACCTCATCCGCCGCCTGGTGGTGATGTTCGACGGCGGCGAAATCACCGCCCGGATGATTGCCGCGGCCGATATCGAAGGCGCCGGCTTCGAACGCGAGGCCCCCGCTCCCGCCGCGCGCCGCCAGTCGATCATGCCGCTCTGGCAGCAGGAACAGCGGATCATTGAGGACGCAATCGAGAGCTTTGGCGGCAATATCGCCCTCGCCGCAGCCGCACTGGAGCTCAGCCCATCGACCATCTACCGCAAGCGCCAGGCCTGGGCCGACATGTCGGGCAAGAAGGGGGCAGCCTAGGCTCGCTGGCCGGGAACAACCGGCCACTTCGGACATTCATGCTTCCGAATTTCGAGGAGTTTTGAATGTTACCCGATGCCGTCCAGGCCGATGTCACAGCAGCCGAAGTGGTCGCCCTTGCCCGCCTCGCCACTGACGAACCCGTCGCTCCACCGCCACACCTGCGCGATGAGCTGCAGGAAAAGGGCTGGATGACCGAAACCGAGTCCGGCGACTACCTGCTGACGCCTGAGGGACGAACGCTGGTCGAGAAGGCGAATTAGCCCTTCAGCTTGTCGGCGACCTTGCGCGCCGTGGCAAAGGCTTTGGCCTCCTCGCCGAGCGCGCTGCCCTTCTTCACCACCTTGCCGTCGACGTAGATTTCCCACGTCCACTGCGTGTTGGGGCCCGCGCCGCCGGTGCGCTTGAGACGAATGTCATGCTTGGTGTCGGCCATGGAAATCCCTCAGCGCCAGGTGAAGACGCGCGTTACGGAGTAGTTGAAGACGACGCTCATCAGCGCGCCGAGAATGCCGGCGAGGAAGAGGTCGGGATTGGCCTGGTAGATCCAGGTGGCCACCGAAACATTGGCCAGCGCGCCGATCGAGCAGACCGCGTAGAAAGTCAGCAGCCCGATCCAGAACCGGCTGCCGCGCAGTTTCTTGTCCGAATAGGTGAGCTCGTTGTTGAGCACGAAGTTTGTCGTCATGGCGACGATGGTGGCGGTGAGCTGCGCATTGGTGAAGTTGAAGCCCAGGAACTGGTGCGTCACCCAGAGCGCAAACAGGTGGACGAAGACGCCCGTGCCACCGACCAGACCGAACAGCAGGAAGCTTGTCGGCAGCAGACCGCGGGTCATCTTTGAGAGGATGAGCCCGAGAAACTGGATGACGATGAGCGGATTCATCTTGCTCTCGCCGGCATGGCGCGGGCGGAAGGTGTAGGGCACCTCGCCGATGACCAGTTCACGCTGCTCGCGGGTGCGGAAGCGCGTTGCCGAGACGATGATATCGAGGAGGACCTTGAAGCCGTCCTTGCTCAGGGTCGGCGCGACCTCGTCGAACACTTCGCGGCGCATCAGGAAGAACCCGCTCATCGGGTCGGTGAGAGTCGTCCCGGTGAGAATGCTGGAAAGCCTCGTCGCCAGCCGGCTTCCGGCCTCGCGCCTCGCCGAGAGGCCCTGCCCGGCGCTGCCGTTTCCGGCGTAGCGGGTGCCAACGACGATGTCATCGCCGGCTACGGCCTTGGCGTACATCTGGGGCAGCACGGCCTCGTCATGCTGGTGGTCGGCGTCGATGACCGCAAAAAACGGCGCGGCACTGGCCGATATGCCCTCGACGACGGCCGAGGAGAGACCACGGCGACCGATGCGGTGGATGCAGCGCACATTGTGGCGCTCGCGCGCCAGTTCCTTCACCACCCTGGCGGTGCCGTCGGGCGAGTTGTCGTCCACAACGATGAACTCGAAGGCGATGCCCCTGAGCGCCGTCGCCACCTTGTCATAGAGCGAGACGATATTGTCGCGCTCGTTGTAGCTGGGAACGATCACCGCCAGCTGCGGCGGCGTCCAGCCAGCGTTGGCTGCGGGAGCAGGCTGCGTTTGCACGTCTTCGATCAAGGCACGGTCCGGAGCTTTTATGGGCGGAGGGTTAACTGCTCGGGTCGCGCAATGCAACCGCGCCCGGCAGGTTCCTGCCGTGATGTTTTTCGCGGGAAGCGAAATCTTGACTCCCCAAACACCCTCTCCTATATCCCGGCGCAGTTGTTAGCACTCGACCAAGCAGAGTGCTAACAGCGCGAAATCCTAACAGAGAAAACCAGGAGCTATCATGGCTTTCCGTCCCCTGCACGACCGCGTGGTCGTTCGCCGTGTCGACAGCGAGGAGAAATCGGCTGGCGGCATCATCATCCCCGATACCGCCAAGGAAAAGCCCTCCGAGGGCGTGATCGTCTCGGTGGGCCCGGGCGCCCGCGACGAGACCGGCAAGGTTGTACCGCTCGACGTCAAGGAAGGCGACCGCATCCTCTTCGGCAAGTGGAGCGGCACCGAAGTCAAGCTCAACGGTCAGGATCTCCTGATCATGAAAGAGTCCGACATCATGGGCGTGATCACCGCGTAAGGCTCACGCCTGAACCGGTTTTTCCCATTCATTGAAGGAGCGCCTCTCATGGCTGCCAAAGACGTAAAGTTCTCGACCGATGCCCGCGACAAGATGGTGCGTGGCGTCAACATCCTCGCCAATGCGGTGAAGGTGACCCTCGGCCCCAAGGGCCGCAATGTGGTGATCGACAAGTCGTTCGGTGCCCCGCGCATCACCAAGGACGGCGTGACCGTCGCCAAGGAAGTGGAGCTCGAAGACAAGTTCGAGAACATGGGCGCCCAGATGCTGCGCGCCGTCGCTTCCAAGACCAACGACATCGCCGGTGACGGTACCACCACCGCGACCGTGCTCGGCCAGGCCATCGTCAACGAAGGCATCAAGCTCGTCGCCGCCGGCATGAACCCGATGGACATCAAGCGCGGCATCGACCTCGCCGTCGCCGAAGTCGTCGAGAACCTCGGCAAGGCCAAGAAGACCATTTCGTCGAATGGCGAAGTTGCGCAGGTCGGCACCATTTCGGCGAACGGCGAGAAGTCGGTCGGCGAGATGATCGCCAATGCGATGCAGAAGGTCGGCAACGAGGGTGTGATCACCGTCGAGGAAGCCAAGACCACCGAGACCGAGCTCGACGTCGTCGAGGGCATGCAGTTCGACCGCGGCTATCTCTCGCCCTACTTTGTCACCAATGCCGAGAAGATGACCGCCGTCCTCGAGGACCCGGTGATCCTCCTCCACGAGAAGAAGCTCTCGAACCTGCAGTCCATGCTGCCGATCCTCGAAGCCGTCGTGCAGAGCCAGCGTCCGC
>DATCRS010000530.1:0-2478 GCA_036568845.1 Devosia sp.
AATAGAGGCTGAGGAAGCGCGACATGCGCGGCAGCGCCCGCCACTGGAAGCGCATCGGAATGGCCTTGTTGCCGAGATAACCCAGCAGGGTGGGCATGTGCTGCGGGAAGCGATGCGGCGCACCGCCCTCGCGCTGGATGAGACCGGCATTGCCGAACGAGGTGCCTTCGCCGGCGCCCTGACGGTCGAGGAGAACCACCGACTTGCCGCGCCGCGCCAGATGGATTGCCACACTGACGCCGACGATCCCGGCCCCGAGCACCACTACGTCAGTCTTCATTGGTCTTCCGGCACTCGGCAACGTTCGCCCCGACATAGCAGGCGCGGACCGAATCGGCGAGGTGTGAGCGGCAGGACTGCCGCCCTGCCACAGCTGCGTGAACGGCGTCGAAATCGGCGGGCAAAATGCCTATATCTGGCGCATCCACGGAGGATCCCATGCTCGATCAGAAATTCCCCGTCACCCGCACCGATGCCGAGTGGCGCGAGCGCCTCACGCGCGAGCAGTATTACATCATGCGCCAGCACGGCACCGAGCGGCCGGGCTCCTGTGCGCTGCTTTACGAGAAGCGCCCCGGCACGTTCCACTGCGCCGGCTGCGATACGCCGCTCTTCGAGGGCAAGCTGAAGTTCGAATCCGGCACCGGCTGGCCGAGCTTCAACGACCCCATCCCGGGTTCGGTCGAGGAGACCGTCGACCGGAGCCACGGCATGGTGCGCACCGAGGTGCATTGCGCCACCTGCGGTAGCCATCTCGGCCACGTCTTCCCCGACGGGCCACCGCCCACGGGCCTGCGCTACTGCATCAACGGCGTGGCGCTGAACTTCGTGCCGGCGTGACGGCAGGCGCGACGATATCCCACCCGCGCCGGCTCCCTTGGAGCCGGCGCTTTTTTTCTCCCTCGCCATCCGGGCAGGCCGGTCTCTGCTCACGGCCGGTTGAACTCCCGTGATCCTTGCCCCATATCCTCGCCACCGCAGCGATACGGGCAGGAGGGAGCAACGTGGCTGACGCCGTGATTTCGATTTCGGGTCTTTCCAAGACCTATGCCTCGGGCTTTACGGCCCTCAAGGAGGTTTCGCTCAGCATCGAGAGGGGCGAAATCCTCGCTTTGCTGGGGCCAAACGGGGCGGGCAAGACCACGCTCATTTCCATCATCTGCGGTATCGTCACGCCGTCGTCGGGCACGGTGACGGTGGGTGGGCACGACATCGTCCGTGATTATCGCGAGAGCCGGAAGATGATCGGGCTGGTACCGCAGGAGCTCACCACCGATGCTTTCGAGACGGTGTGGGCGACGGTGAGCCACTCGCGCGGGCTTTTCGGCAAGGCGCCGAACCCGGCCCACATTGAGAAGGTCCTGCGCGATCTGAGCCTTTGGGACAAGAAGGACAACAAGATCATGCAGCTTTCGGGCGGCATGAAGCGCCGGGTGATGATCGCCAAGGCGCTGAGCCATGAGCCCGAAGTGCTGTTCCTCGACGAGCCGACCGCCGGGGTCGACGTCGAGTTGCGCAAGGACATGTGGGCGATGATCCGGCGGCTGCGGGAGGCCGGTACCACAATCATCCTCACCACGCATTACATCGCCGAGGCCGAAGAGATGGCCGACCGTATCGGCATCATCAACAAGGGCGAACTGATCCAGCTCGATGAGAAGTCAGCCCTGATGCGCAAGCTCGGCAAGAAGCAGCTGACGCTGACGCTGCAGGAGCGGCTGGAGGCACTGCCGGAAGCGCTCGCGGCGCCCGGCCTCGAGCTCGCGCCCGATGGCGAGAGCCTCGTTTATACCTATGACGCGCAGCACGAGCGGACCGGGATCAGCGGGCTTCTGGCCCAGCTCGGTCAGGCCGGGGTGAAGTTTCGCGACCTGCAGACGCGGGAAAGTTCGCTCGAGGACATTTTCGTCAACCTGGTGAGGGACGCGGCATGAACCTCGAAGCAATGAAGGCGATCTACAAGTTCGAGATGGCGCGCACCTTCCGCACGCCGCTGCAATCGATCATCTCGCCGGTGATCTCGACCTCGCTCTATTTCATCGTGTTCGGCGCGGCGATCGGCTCGCGCATCACCGAGATCGAGGGGGTATCCTACGGCGCGTTCATCGTGCCGGGACTCATCATGCTGATGATCCTCACGCAATCGGTTTCGAATGGCTCGTTCGGCATCTTCTTCCCGAAATTCCTCGGAACGATCTACGAGCTGCTGTCGGCTCCAGTGTCGCCGACCGAGACGGTGATCGGCTATGTGGGCGCTGCGGCCAGCAAGTCGCTGATCCTCGGCTCGCTGGTGCTCGCCACGGCGGGGTTCTTCGTGCCGATCCGCATCGATCACCCGTTCTGGATGCTGGTCTTCCTGGTGCTGACGGCGATCACGTTCAGCCTCGTGGGTTTCATCATCGGCATCTGGGCCAAGGGGATGGAGCAATTGCAGACGGTGCCGCTGCTCGTGATCACGCCGCTCACCTTCCTCGGCGG
>DATCRS010000531.1:0-4531 GCA_036568845.1 Devosia sp.
GGTAGAGCACACCGACGACGAGCACGCCGAACAGTCCGACGAGCACCCAGACGTCCCACTGCGCCTTGTCGCGGAGCGCGATGACCGAATCCGCGCCGAAGTACAGTTCTGCGATGGCGAACACCTGGCCATCCCCGCCGCGATGGAGTGGTGTCAGGATCTCGAGAACCGTCAGGGGCAGCGGATCGATCGGCCCGACCGGCGCCACAAGCACGTCGACGATGCGCGCCGACACTTCGGCAACTCCAGTTGATCCGGTACTTCGGGCGTCTTCCGGCAGAGCCAGGGCTCCCGATGTTTCGTAGAGTGTCTCGCCGGTCAGGCTGAGGATTCTGACCTGAAGCAGCCTGGTCTCTTGCGCGTCGTTGCCGATGCGGAAGGCGGAATCGAGGCTCTGCTGCAGCTCTGGCGTCATGGCCGAGCCCAGGGCGACATTGTCGAGCTGTTGGGAGATCAGCGATTCGATACTGGATGCTGCAGTGCCCGCCACCCCGGAAAGAATGCTCTGCTGCAGGTAGATGCCGATCCAGTTGCCCAGCAACACCATAGCGAGCGCAACCACGAGAGCAGCCGCCAGGAGGAAGCGTTGCGACAGCGACAAGCGGCGCGCGGCCTGGATCGCAGTGCGCCGCAAGGTTCGCAATGGTCTGGCGCGGCGGGGGCGCAAAGGCTGCGCTGCCCCATCGGACCAGGGCCGATGCATTGCTGGGTCGTCTTGCATGTCGCTCGCACCCTGCACCCGAATTCGAATGCCGCCAAGCCATGGCTGGGCGTGACTCGCCTGCGCGCGCAGCTGCAGTCGAAGGCTCATCCCCCCGTTTGCCAGGAGGGAACCAGGCGAAGGCCCGTGGGAGGGGACCGCTTGCACCATCCGCCGCCGGCTGAGGTCGGGATGACATCGGCGTGTGGCACCGTGTTACCCCATCCACGGCGAGTACGTTGAAAGATAACGCGAAAAAGAACTTATCCCCGCACTCCGGCACCGTCCTAGACTCCTCCTACTGACCCCGCACTGGACGGGATCGCGAGCGAACGGTTCGCGGGGTGAGGATCGGATGGAGGGTGTCGCGCCCTCCTTGCCGAAGTTCCGGCCGGCCGGATGCCATCCCCAGGAGGATGGCGAGGGCCCGCCAGTGGTGTCCTGCCGCCCGGAGGGCGGTACGATGCTGCGGGTTCCGGGGAGATCCCCGCGGTCCGCCGGAGCGAGGTGGAAATGTCCGGTCGCGCCGGCGGGCCAATAGGCCCAGTTTTTGTGCACTACGCCTTTCCCGGGCCTCTGGCCCGCCGGCGCAGTCCTTCACAAGTCCATCCCGACGGACAAGGTCCGCCGGGCGCATCGGTGCGCGGCAGTACGAGGGCCGTGCTCGAATGACGGGTCGCGAAAATCCCGGTCGTCGACTCTCCTCCCTTTGAGAGGGAGACACGAGATTTGGGCCGGTCAGGGCCTTGGTCGCAGCCGAGAGGGGGGCGCGATGCCGCGGCAACCATAAACCGCGGGTGCGATGCAAAGGGGACACCGCACCCGCTAGCCGGCTCAGAAGAAGCCGAGTTTCTTCGGGCTATAGCTGACGAGGAGGTTCTTGGTCTGCTGATAGTGGTCGAGCATCATCTTGTGTGTCTCCCGCCCGATGCCAGAGCCCTTGTAGCCGCCGAAGGCCGCATGGGCCGGGTAGGCGTGGTAGCAGTTGGTCCAGACGCGGCCGGCGGCGATGCCGCGGCCGGCTCGGTACGCCGTCGAACCGTCGCGTGTCCATACGCCGGCGCCAAGGCCGTAGAGCGTGTCATTGGCGATGGCGATGGCATCGTCAAAGTCCTTGAATTTGGTAACCGAGACCACGGGCCCAAATATCTCTTCCTGGAATACCCGCATCTTGTTGTGACCCTCGAGTATGGTCGGGGTGACGTAGTAACCATCCTTCAGGTCACCCTCGAGCACAGCGCGGGCGCCGCCGGTCGCCACGCGGGCACCCTCGTTGCGGCCGATCTCGATATAGCCGAGGATCTTCTCGAGCTGCTCCTTGCTCGCCTGGGCGCCGATCATGGTTTCGGTGCTGAAGGGATCGCCCTGGATGATTGCCTTTGTCCGCGCGATCGCCCGGTCCATGAACTCCTCGTAGATCGACTCGTGCACCAGCGCCCGGGACGGGCAGGTGCAGACTTCACCCTGGTTGAGGGCAAAGAGCGCAAAGCCTTCCATGGCCTTGTCGGCGAAGTCGTCGTCCTGGTCGAAGATGTCGGCAAAGAAGATGTTGGGCGACTTGCCGCCGAGCTCGAGCGTCACCGGGATGATGTTCTCGGAGGCGTATTGCATGATGAGCTTGCCCGTCGTCGTCTCACCGGTGAAGGCGATCTTTGCGATCCGCTTGGAGCTCGCCAGTGGCTTGCCGGCCTCGAGGCCGAAGCCGTTGACGATATTGATGACGCCCGGCGGCAGCAGGTCGCCGACCAGTTCCATGACCTTGAGGATGGACCACGGCGTCTGCTCCGCGGGCTTGAGAACAATGGCGTTGCCGGCGGCGAGCGCCGGCGCGAGCTTCCATACGGCCATCAGGATCGGGAAGTTCCACGGGATGATCTGGCCGACGACGCCGAGCGGCTCATGGAAGTGGTAGGCGACGGTGTCGTTGTCGATCTCGGCGAGCGTGCCTTCCTGGCTGCGCAGCACGCCGGCAAAGTAGCGGAAGTGATCGATGGCCAGCGGCAGGTCGGCTGCCAGTGTCTCGCGGATCGGCTTGCCGTTCTCGAAGGTCTCGACCAGTGCCAGCTCTTCGAGGTGGGCCTCCATGCGGTCAGCGATCTTGAGCATGATGTTGGCGCGGGTGGTGGTATCGGTCCGCCCCCAGGCCGGCGCGGCCTTGTGCGCGGCATCGAGCGCCTTCTCGATGTCGTCGGCGTCGGAGCGCGGAATCTCGGTGAAGGGTTGGCCGGTCACCGGGGATACGTTGCTGAAGTAGCGGCCGTTGACCGGCGCGATCCACTCGCCGCCGATATAGTTGCCGTAGCGGGACTTGTAGTCGACCTTGGCACCCGTGGTGCCGGGCTTGGCGTAGAACATTTGCTATCTCCTCACCGGCGCTGGATAATTCACATTGGCGCCTCGGGAGGAGACGTCGCAAAGGGTGTGCCAGAGGACGTCTCGCGAGCCGGTCGGCCTTGATGAAGATCAAGGAAAACAAGCCGCTAGGGAGTGCCTACAGGGTGAGAGTGATGGAGGTCGCGGGCAGAGGAGAGCCGGGTGATTGTCCAGATACTGGACACGTCCGCCTTACAGTTGCCCTGTAGATGAACAGTAAATGAACAGCGGGGGGATGCAATGGACGAGGTCGTCCAGGCAAAATACCGGTTCCTGAACGGCGGCGCGGCTATCGAGGCGATCCCGCAGCCGGTGCTGCGCTCGTGGCTGCGGTGCCGCGAGCAGAACCTTATTCCCGACATGCCGGTCGAGGCCGATGTGCTTTCCAGATCGCATCTGGGCGAAGTGCAGGAGGTCTCGGGGCAGCTCATCGCCGATGCCGCCGCGGAGATGGACGTGCTGGGCCGGCTGATCGGCGGCTCCAATTCAATGCTGATCCTCACCAACCAGGAGGGCCTGATCCTCGATACGCGCGGCGATGCCGAGATCGTCACGCCGGCGCAGCGCGTGGCGCTCAGCCCGGGCGGGGACTGGCGCGAGGCGACCAAGGGCACCAATGCCATCGGCACGGCGCTGCGCGAGCGGCGGGCGGTCGAGGTGCATGGGGGCCAGCACTACTTTGACGCGCTGGGGTTCTTGACCTGCGCCTGCTCGCCGATCTTCGATCCTTATGGGCAGGTCGTCGGGGCGCTGGACGTGACGACGCATCGCGACGGACGGCATCCGCACACGATGGGGCTGGTGTCGCTCACGGTCGAGCTCATCGAGCAGCAGATGTTCAAGGGCCGGTTCCCGCGCGACATGGTGGTGGAGTTCTCGACGCGAGCCGGCTCCATCGGCGCGCCCGGCTCGGCCATCATGGTGGTGCGCGACGACGGGACGATCGTGGCGATGAACCGCCACGCATTTCTTGCCCTCGGTGCAGCCCCGCACCAGCTCGGACAGGTCCACCTCAACAGCCTGGTTGCCACGCCGCTCGACGCCCTGCGCGCGCAGGTGATGGCCGGCGACGGCGTGCCGATCAGCCTCGATGGTCCGGGCGGACGGCAGTTCTTTGCCCGCTCGACTGGCTCGGTGGCCCGGCTCAAGGGAGCCACGGCAGCGCGACGGCGAGCGGACGACAAGGCGACGGACCTCGACCGCCTGAAGGATCGGCTCGGCTTTGACGACCTGCATCAGGGTGACCCGGTCGTCGCCCGCGCCGTCGATCAGTTGCGCCGGCTGAAAGGCACGGACGTCGCCATTCTCATCGAAGGCGAAACCGGCACCGGCAAGGAGCTCCTGGCCCGCGCCATCCATAACGAAGGGCCGCGTGCCAGGGGACCGTTCGTCGCCATCAACTGCGCTGCCATACCGGACAACCTGATCGAGGCCGAGCTCTTCGGCTATGTCGGCGGG